>DASUUK010000046.1 GCA_036374135.1 Euzebyales bacterium | reverse complement strand
GTCTTGCCTGCGCGGTTTCTGCGCCGTGTGGCGGTCGGATACGATCGGACGTGGGTGGCCTTCGCGGGACGCCGCTGGATGGCTGAGACGGTTCGTCGTGTGCATGGCATGGAAGAGGTCAGGGGTTCGATTCCCCTTAGCCTGGATCCACCGTTTCACGTGCCGGGCTAGGCCGGCGGGCGGGTCGCTGGTTGTGAGGTCGCTGTGGGGCTGGTGAGGTTCTCGGTGACCGTGGGGCGGGTCGATTTGGCGGTCAGGCGGACGGTCGCGGGCATGGATGACGCACGCGTCGCGGCGACGGCGCGGGTGGGCTGCCCATCGGTCAGCAGGGCTGCGGGATGGTGATTCGTCGTAGTCGGGACAGCGCCTGCATGAACGCGTCGCGCCAGGGCCAGTCGACGGGCAGGTGCAGCGTGAGCCGGCGGGCCGAGCGGGTGATGCGTCCGGGGATGGTCAGGTAGCGCCGGCGGAGGGTCTTGGCGACGGTCAACCGTCCGGGCGCGACGAGTCCGCCCAGGATCGCGGTCCAGCGCCATAGGTTGTGCGCCAGCGTGGCCAGCACCGCCCAGGCGGCGTTGGCGGTGAATACCCCCGATGGGCAGTGGATCAGTCCGGCGCCGTGCTTGAGGTCGCGAATCGCCAGTTCGCACACCGCGTGGTGGCGGTGGTCGGCGTCGAGGTCGACGGCGGTGCCGGGACGGTCGGTGACGAACGCGTGGTGCCGCCAGTCGGGGAACAGCTGCGCCTGCGCGCCGACCAGTCGGGTGCGGCGCACGATCAGGCGGCGGCCGCCGAGGGTGGTCTCGGCGACCTGCGCGTCGCCGCCGTCGGGGTAGGCGATGTCGGTCCAGGCGGTGTCGTCGATGCCGTCGATCGCCGCGACCACGGTCTTGGTGGCCCGCACGGTGATCGAGTAGCGCACATCGTGGTCTTGGCAGGCGCCGATGACCTTGGCCGACCAGAACCCCGAATCCGCGCGCAGCACGAGTTGGCCAGTCGCGCCGGCACGGCGGACCCGCCCGACGGTCTCACGGACGAACCGCTGCGCCCCACGGGCGGTGTTCGCCGACCCCTTCCGCATGCGGGTATGCAGGATCTCGCCGGTATCGGCGCGGGTCGCCAGGATCGGGTGGTAGCCGAGCTGGCGGGTGTAGCCGTACGCCGCGCCTTGCTTGGCGTAGCCGTGGACCTCACAGATCGTGGAGTCGACGTCGATGACGAGGTCATCGTCGCCGGGGCCGGCGCCGGCCGCCCAGGCGCGGGTCAGCAGCAGCTCGGTGAGCCGGTCGAGCTGGCGGACGTGGCCGAACGAAAGCGACCGCAGCCACGTCCCGATCGTGGATGGCGCCAACACCTGTGTTGGCACGATCCGCGCGGTCGCGCCGGCGCGGAGGACCGCCAGGTCGTCGATGCAGTCGGCGCCCGCGAGTAGTCCGGCGAGCACGGAGACGATCTTGCGGCCGGGTCGGTACCCCCGTGACACGATCCCGTCCGCGGTCGCCTCGACGTCGAGGTGCTCGATCAGCGTGGCGGGCAACACCAGGCCCGCGTCAGCCACCGCGTGGTCGTCGTCGAACGTCACCGTCAGCCGGTCAAGGATGTGCGATGATGACCGCATCCTGAGAGTGCCTCCTGGATCAAGTGGATGCTTGGTGTGGTAACCCGCATCCTCCCTGGTCAGGAGGCATTTCTCGTGCAACCACCGTCAGCCGCTCAGCTCAGAAACGGTGGATCCAGGCTTAGTAGGGGGGAGGTGTCTGCCATGGGATCGGTCCGTCAGAAGGCGTCGGGGAGCTGGGAGGCGCGCTACCGGGACCCCGAAGGCCACCAGCGAGGCAAGGCGTTCCCGACCAAGAAGGCGGCGAATGAGTTCCTGGCGCGCGTCGCGGTCGACGTGCAGCGCGGCGAGTACGTCAGCCCCGACAACGCCCGCCGGCCGCTGGGGCCGATCGCCGAGGAGTGGGTCGCGTCGCTGTACCACCTGAAGCCCAAGACGCTGATGAACTACGAGAACACGTTGCGCTACCACGTGCTGCCGCGGCTGGGGGAGACGCCGGTCGGCGCGATCGACCAGCGTCGTGTCCGCCGGTTCATCACCGACATGCTCGGCGACGGCGTCTCACCGGCGCAGGTGCGCAAGGCGGTCGGCAGGCCCAAGCAGACGCTGGACCTAGCGGTCGAGCTCGGCGCCATCCGCAAGAACCCGTGCGTCGGCGTCAAGCTGCCGCCGATGCCGCACGAGGAGATGCACTTCCTGACCGCCGACCAGATCGCCACGCTGGCTGACGGCATGCCCGAGCCGTACGACCTGATGGTCCGCTTCGCCGCCTACACCGGGCTACGCGCAGGCGAGATCGCCGCGCTGCGCCGCCGCCACCTGCGGCTGGACGACGCCGAGGTCGTCGTGCTGACGGCTGTGTCGGAGGTTCGCGGCGACCTGGTCGAGCACGACCCGAAGTCCTACAGCTCCCGGCGCGCTGTCAAGCCGCCGGCGTTCCTCGTCGAGCAGCTCCGCGAACACCTCGGCGACGCGAGCCCCGACACGCCCGTGTTCCCCGCTCCGCAGGGCGGGCCGATGCGCCACTCGAACTACTACCAACGCATCTTCAAGCCGACGGTCCGCCGGACGCTGTCCGAGCACCTCCACGGCGTGCGATTCCACGACCTTCGCCACTCGAACGCGGCGCTGTTGATCGCCGAGGGCGGACACCCGAAGGCGATCCAGCAGCGGCTCGGCCACTCGAGCATCACCGTCACACTCGACCGCTACGGGCACCTTTTCCCGTCGCTCGACGACGCGTTCGCCGATGCGCTCGACGCGACGTACCGGACGACGCGGGACGCGCGACGTTCGCTTTCAGGGCCCGGCGACGGCGCCCCCTCGGACGACGTTGTGGTCGATCTGTGGTCGGCCGACGGACCACGCGCCGACGAACAGACCACGAAATCGCCCTCACCAGCGGAAATGCAGAGCCGGGAGCCGGATTCGAACCGGCGACCTTCGCTTTACAAGAGCGTTGCTCTGACCTGCTGAGCTATCCCGGCGGTCTCCGCAATGTAGCGCGTCCGGCGCGTTCGCACGTCGTTCCACGCCCACACCACGGGGCACTCTTCGAGGTGCGCCGCAGCGAGTCACAGCCTCCCGATCCCCGGCGCAGTAGGCAGCGGCTCGTGACCGTCGAACTGGCCGTCGCACGCCTGCGGCACCTCCCAGATCGCCCGAGTTGCGGCGGCGACTGGATGCATGCTGCCGATGCCGGTCGGCCCGGCTGATGTCCCGGAGTGCCCCTGGGTGACGACGCTGTCGGGACGGTCTTGTCCACTACGTCGGGTCGGTGACGATGGGGCTGCCATCATTCGGCTCGGTGACGCAGGACCCCGCATCCGGCGTCGACCACCATGGGAAGCACTGCTGTGGCGCAGCCGAGACAAGTGCATCTACGTCCCCGTCGCGAGTGATCGACTCGGTCATGTTCATGCGTCATCGCGTGTGCGCGGCCGATCTTCCTCACGATCGCAACTCAAGAAATACTGGCAACTACGGAGCGCATCAAGATACCGTGGGAAGCGCCGAAAACCGAAGAACTTGGGTGTCCGGGTGCGACCCGGAGTCTCGTCGTCCTCGCTCGACAGGCCGCCGATTGTATCAGACTGCGTCACCGCCTCCTCACTGGGATACGTGGTCACCGGTGCCTCTCGTCGCCTGTCGGGCCACATGACCGATCGACTTTGCCAACGACGTCCGCCAGTCGCCGGCGCGGGGGCGAAAGGACGGCACGATGGCGCCCCCACTCGTAGACCACGGCCGTCTGAATGCACCCACGTTCAGAAGGCGCGCGCCGTGGTCCAGTATCGGCGTACGGGGGTCGCGAGTGCGGCCTCACCGACGGGCAGTCACGGCGATCACCGCGGACTCCACGCCGGCGCGGTATGCCGTCGTGCGGCGGCCGAGCACGGCGCCGGCACTGCTGATTGTCTTCGCGGCCGTCGCTGCGGGCATCTACCGGGTCGTCCCCGACCCGTCACCGGCGTACCGGCGGATCCTCCAGGCGCTGGGCGGCGTGGCGAACATCGGGCCCACTGCAACACGCACCCGGATCGTCGTGGCCGTCGTCGTCGCCCTGCTCGCCATAGCGGCCAGCGGGCAGTCGTGGCGTCGACTGCAGGCAGCTGTTACCGCCGCGGCGGTCTACACGGTGCTGATCGGGGTCCATGATGTCGCGGCCGGATGGTGGTCGCATCTGCGCCCCGTCGAGCACATCCCCGCGACGCAGATGCTGCAACCGCTGGTGGCGGGGGCACTCGGCCTGCTCGGCTCCGTGGTCATGCACTACCGCCTTCCACCTGCTGTGGCCGTCCACCGCCAGTCGGTGCACACGCAACGGCGGGCATCGGTCGTCCTGTTCGCACTGACGGCCGTGGTCGCCACCGCGACGTACGCCGTCGTCTTCGCGCTGTTGGACAGGCCATCGCTGTTCTTCCGCACCCTGCCGGTCCTCGTGCTGAGCACGGGAATGCTCCCGTTCTCGTTGGCACAGACGCCGCTGCTGTACTGGCTCGGACGACGTGCGGCGGAGCGGCCCGCCACGCGTACTCTGCCGTCGGTCGCGATCCTCATTCCCGCGCTCGACGAGGCCGAGCACATCGGATCATGCCTGGCCGCCATCGAGCGGGCCGAGGTGCGGTACGAGGGGCGGTGCCGCGTCGTCGTCGTCGACAACACCTCGCGGGACGACACGGTCGCCGTTGCGACGCGCCATCTCCGCCGATCTCCGACCCTGCGCGGCGACGTGCTCATGTGCGGCGAGCCCGGCAAGTCCCGCGCGCTGAACATGGGGCTGCTACAGATCACCGAGGACCTCGTCCTGCGCGTGGACGCCGACACGATCATCGACGAGGACGCGATCCGGCTGCTGGTGGCCCACTTCGCCGCCGAAGGCGTCGGCGCTGCGGGCGGGCTGCCGCTGCCGAACGGCACGACGACCTGGATCAGCCGGATGCGCCTGATCGAGGTGCAACTCAACGTCGCGATCAGGCGGGTCGCCCACAACGCCGTGCAGTCGGTCATGTGCCTGCCCGGCAACGTCGCCATGTACCGCCGGGACCTGCTCGCACAACTCGACGGTTTCGCGGAGGGAATCAACGGCGAGGACACCGACATCACCTTGCGCATCGCGCGTAGCGGCCTTCGCATCGTGGTGGATCCGCAGGTCAGGGCACGAACCGCCGTGCCGGCGACCCTCGGCGAGTTGCGGGAGCAACGCACCCGTTGGGCCCGCGCTGGCTATCATGTGGCATCGCGCAACCGTGGTCTGATCCGGTTCGCGGAGGGCCCGATGGGTTTCTGGTACTTCCCGCTCGGGATCGTCGCGATCCACCTCCGTGTCCTGCTGTTCCCGCTCCTGGTGGGCATGGTCGCTGCGGCCGCGCCCGAGGGCGGCGCCAGGATCGCAGAGTCGCTCGACCTGATCGCAGCGGCGACCGTCGCGCGCCTCGCCGTGGCGGCGGTGGTGCTCGTCGCCGCAGGACAGTGGCGGGCGGTGCCGTGGCTCGCGGGCTACATTCCGTTCCGCCTGATCGTGCTGTTCCATGGTCTTGAGGCATTCCTGACCCTGCCGTTGCGCGATCGGCCGGCGACCCGACCGCGGCCAGGGCGCACCGACAAGTGGACCGCGCTCCTCAGGGGGCATCGTCGGATCGGCTCGATCCGACCGAACTCCCAGATCGCGCAGTGACCGCGTCCGCCGATCCTGACGCCGCGCGGGGAGCACCCGCCGATGCGTTCGATGTCTTCCTGTCGCACAACAGCCGGGACAAGGCCGCTGTCGAGCGCGTAGCCCGCCGTCTGCGCGAGATGGGCCTGCGACCGTGGCTGGACGTCTGGGAGCTCGCTCCTGGGAGTCCGTGGCAGACCGCGCTCGAGGACGGCCTGCTCCGGTCGGCCGCGTGCGCGATGTTCATCGGTCCGAACGGCATCGGCGACTGGGCCCGCGAGGAGTTGCACGTCGCGCTCGACAGGGCCGCCAAGGAGTCGGGGTTCCGTCTCGTGCCGGTTCTGCTGCCCGGCCTGCCCGATCCGCTTCCTGACGGCCTGCTGCCACCGTTCCTGACCAACCGAACATGGGTCGACCTCCGCGCCGGTGCGTTGGACGCTGAGAGCCTGCAGGCCCTCGCCAGTGCCATCAAGGGTGTGCCCGCCGGGGCAACAGCGGTTCCCGGAGGCACAACCGACGTGGCGCCCTACCTCGGGCTCCGTCCGTTCGACGAAGACGATGCGCATGTGTTCTTCGGGCGGGATGCCGAGACCCAGCGCCTCGTCGAGCTCCTCAAGTCCACCAACTTCCTCACGGTCGTCGGCTCGTCCGGGAGCGGGAAATCGTCACTGGTCCGCGCCGGACTGATCCCGGCGCTGCGTGCGGGTGCACTGCCCCGCAGTGAGCGGTGGCTCATACGGACGTTGCGACCAGGCGCGACGCCGCTCACCGCCCTTGCGGCCGAGCTCGCGAGAGCGGACGGGTCGCGCAGCATGCAGGCCACCGTCGACGGGTTGGCCGACGACCCACGCAGCCTCGGCCTCGCGTCCGCATTGCTGGTGGCTGAGCGCGAGGCCACCGACCACGTCCTGTGGGTCGTCGACCAGTTCGAAGAGGTCTTCACCCTCTGCAGCAACGAGGACGAACGGAGCGCGTTCGTCGCCAACCTGCTGTACGCCGGCACGGTGCCAGACGGATCGGCGACGATCGTGCTGACCCTGCGCGCGGACTTCTACGGCCACTGCTCGACGTACCCCGAGCTGGCCCGCTACGCCGCGACCCACCAGTTCCTCGTGAGCCCCATGGCCACCGACGACCAGAGGCTGGCGATCGAGCAGCCCGCCCTCACGGCCGGCCTGCAGTTCGAGGAGGGCCTCGTCGATGTGATCGTCGAAGATGTCGTCGGACAACCCGGCGCGCTGCCGTTGCTTGAGCACGCGCTGTTCGAGCTGTGGAAGCGCCGGCTCGGGAACATGCTGACGCTGGAGGGGTACCGCGACACCGGAGGCGTCAGCGGAGCTGTCGCCACCAGGGCCGACGCCATCTACGCGTCCCTCGACCCGGCACAGCAGCAGGTGATGCGCGACGCCATCCTCCGGCTCACCCAGCCTGGCGACGCGACCGAGGCCACGCGGCGCCGCGCTCGATGGGCCGAGCTCGATTCGGCGGCGTCGGATCGGGTCGCGTTCGAGCACATCGTGTCACAGCTGGTGGACGCGCGGCTGCTCATCACGAGTGGATCGGGCCCTGAGGACCGCTGGGTCGACGTGTCGCACGAGGCGCTCATCCGCGCCTGGCCGCGGTTGAAGTCCTGGGTCGAGGAGGACCGCGCGAGCCTGCTGATCCACCGTCGCATGACCGAGGCGGCACAGGAGTGGGTACGGCTCGATCACGACGACGGTGCGCTGTATCGGGGCGCCCGCCTCGACGAGGTGCTGGCGTGGACCGCGTCACGACATGTCTCGCTCAGCGACACCGAGACGGCGTTCTTCGACGCCAGCGTCGCGGTACGGGACCAGCAGCGACGCGCTGCGGAGGAACAACGGCAGCGAGAGCTCGACGACGCGCGCCAGATCGCCGAGGGCCAGCGGAAAGCAGCCCGCCTGTTCCGCGCGGTCGCCGTCGTCCTGCTGCTCGGCCTCGCGGGCTCGCTGTTCTTGACCGCGCTCGTGCTGCGCCGCTCCGCCACCGCACGATCGCGAGGCCTGGCGTTGGCGGCACAGGCGACGCTCGACGTCGATCCCGAGCTCACTCTGCTGCTGGGCCGCGAGGCGTGGGACGTCAGTCACACGGACGAGGCACTGCGAACACTGCGGGAGGGGCTGATCGCCTCCAACGTGCGCGTCCGGTTCCCCGGTGACGGCAGCCGCCTCAACGTCGCAGACCTCGACCCGTCGGGACGTCTCGCTGTCGCCGCCTCGGAGGACGGTGGCGTGTGGCTGTGGAACCCACGCACCGGCGAGACCGAGCGCGAGCTCACAGGCCACGACGGTGCGGTGCGCGCCGCCGAGTTCAGCCCCGATGGGAAGGCGCTGGTCACCGGCGGCAGCGACGGCACGGCCATCGTGTGGGACGTCGCGACCGGCAGGCTCCGCGCGGTCCTCCGGGGACACAGCGCAGCTCTACGATCCGCGCGGTTCAACGACGACGGCTCTCTCGTCGTCACCGCCAGCGATGACGGCACGGCCGCTGTATGGCGCAGCGACACAGGCGTCAGGGTCGGCGTCCTGCGAGACCATCGCGACGTGGTCGCGGCGGCGACGTTCGTGCCCGGTCGAGACGTGGTCGTGACCGCGAGCTTCGACGGTACCGGCCGCATCTGGCGCTGGTCGTCCGACGAGGTCCTCGCACCTCTCGACGGCCACACCGACCGTGTGCGTGATGTGGTCGCCAGCCCGGACGGTTCCATCGCGGTCACCGTCAGCGACGACGGGACGGCGAGGATCTTCTCGGTGCCGTCCGGTGCGCTCCGCGAGGCACTGCCGGGCCAGGTCGGGCGGGTCATCCGCGCGGTCTTCAGCCCCGGTGGGGACGTGCTGGTGACCACTGGCACCGAGGGCACGGTGCGGGTGTGGGACGTCGGATCCGGCACGGTCGTGCGCGAGATGCCTGATCACGACGGCTTCGTACGCGACGCCGACTTCTCGGCGGATGGGCTGCGGCTCGCGACGACGGGCGCGGACACCACCGTGCGGATCTGGGACATGAGCCGTCGGCGTGACGACAGTGGTCTGCTGCGGCTGCGCGGCGACCTGATACTGACGATGCGGGGTCACGGGAATTCGGTGTCGAGCGGCCGCTTCAGCCCGGATGGTCGGACCGTCGTCTCTGCGAGCTTTGACGGCACCGCGCGCATCTGGAGCACGACGTCCGAGGAGGCACGTGTCTTCTCACAGCCGGGTGGCGTCGGGACCGCGGCACTCAGTCCGGACGGTCGGTTCGTGACAACGATCGGCAACGATGGGACGGCGCGGGTGTGGCGCGCATCCGACGGTCGTGAGCTCAGCGTCCTCGACGAAGGTGCGAGCCCCCTGGTGGGCGCCTCGTTCGACTCCCGCAGCCGCCGTCTGGTCACCGGGGGACTGGACGGGATCACTCGGGTGTGGGACGTGGCCACCGGGCAAGAGATCCACGCGTTGACAGGTCACGAGGGCGCAGTGAGCGATGCGGTGTTCACTCCGGACGGACGCGTCGTCGTGTCGACCGGCGAAGACGGCACGGTCGGTGCCTGGGACGCCGACACGGGACGGCGCATCGGGTTATCGGCCAGCCAGACCGGTCCGACCGTCCTCTCGCGGCTCGCACCCGATGGAAGCATGCTCGCCACCGCCACCGACACAGCCGACGGCACCGTTGTCGTGTGGGACATCGACGATCGGGTGGGGGTCCATCGACGGCTGGAGGTCACGCACGGACACGAGGTGCTCGGCCTCGCGTTCACGCCGTCGGCGGATGCGCTCATCGCCGTCGGTCGCGACTCCGACGGTCAGATGTGGGCGACGGATGACGGCCACCACGTTCGCACGTTCCCGGCTGGTCAGGGCACCATCAACGCTGTGGACGTCAGCCCGGACGGAACGCAGGCCGTCTTCGCAGGGGCCTCGGGTGATGCATGGGTCTACACCCTCGGCGACACGGCGGCGTTCACCACGTTGAGCGGGCACCGAGATGACGTGGTGTCCGCCCGGTTCACCGCCGACGGCGACACCGTGCTGACGTCCAGTCTCGATGGCAGCGCCCGCGTCTGGAACGCCGGGTCGGGTGAGGTTCAGTCGGTGCTACGCACGACCCGACGCGGCCTCGTCGATGCTGTCGATGATCGGACCGGGCAGCTGGTGCTGACCACCGGCCCGAGTGGGACCGCGTGGCTGTTCCGCTGCCGGCTCTGCGTGGCCGATGCCGAGCTCGTGGATCTGGTGGATCACCGTACGACGCGCGACCTGACATCCAGCGAGCGGGCGACCTTCGACCTCGAGTAGACACTCGAGCATCCTGCCATCGCGTCGAGCCGGCTAGATCTGAACTAGAGCTTTAGACTGCTCGGCGGATGGTGGCGTGAGTCGCGCCACTGTCGTCGTGGCCCAGGTACGTCGCCGCGGCGGCGACGTTCATGCGGATGATGTCGAGCGCGAGCGGCGCATGGATGTGCTCGACGGTGTCGGAGACCGTGTGCACGTTGGCGTTGGAGCGGTCAGCGCCCTCGATCGTCAGGACGGCAGGCACGCCGACATCGATGAACGGAACGTGGTCGCTTGCGAACGGCGTGAGCGACGTCTGCACGGCCAGCGCCGTGTACGTCGCCGCCGCGTTCGCCAGGTCGGTGATCAGTGCCTGTGACACGGTCGCTCCCTCGAGGAGCACGGTCGGCTCCGTCGTGTTCAACGTGCCGACCATGTCCATGTTGATGACCGCCGTCGTGCGGGCGCGGTCGACGGCGGACATCCCAGCGACGTGTTGGCGGCTGCCGTGCAGTCCCTGCTCCTCGCCGCCGAACAGGATGAGGCGCAGATCGTGCACAGCGGAGTGGTCGGCGAACGCAGACGCGATCTCGAGCAGAGCCGCCGCGCCACTGGCGTTGTCGTCAGCGCCGGGCGCGTCGGCGGACGGCCCGCCAAGCGTGTTCACCGAGTCGAGGTGTGCCGTGACGACCACGAGATCGCGTGGCTCGGGTCCCACGCCGGGCTGGTCCATGAGAACGTTCGAGGAGCGCGTGCCGTCGGGCAGCGTGACCGGATCGCGGCGTACGTCGTAGCCGACGTCCCGCAGTCGCTGGGACGCCCACTCAGCAGCGTCGTCGAAGTGCTGGCTCGTCGAGTGGCGGGTCGGCAGCCCGGCCAGGTGCTCGAGCGCGGTCGTGAACGACGCCTCCGACGCGGCGTTGACCAACGGGATCACCCACGGTGTCGGCGAACGCCGCGTCGCGGGTCGGCGGGCCAGCACCACCGTGTCGGGCACCAGTGGGCGCACCGTCCAGCACGTGTCGTCCGTGGCCGGCGCGGTTCGACCGACGTCGATGACCAGGTACCGCCCCTTGTCCAGAACCACCGGAACGTCAGGATTGGCGTCCTGGAAGGCGCGTCCGACCTGGACCACCAGTGCGAGCTGTTCCGCTTCGGATGGCGCGACGTCCTCGGAACGGCCGTCGGCACCCCGCGAGGCCTCGCGCGCGGCTGATCGCAGGTCGGCGCCCCAGACGATCGTCTGATCGTCGAACCGCGTCCACCGGACGCCCGTCTGGTCGCCGGACCCGCGTCGTGCTGCGGCGGCGGCGTCGGTCACCAGGTACTGCATGTCGGTCTCCCGCATGTCGTGGCCGTCGGTCGCGGAGGCGACGTCGCCCGCGGCTTCATGCGTCACCGCCTGGGCGTCCGCGCGACGATGCCGGCGTCGCAAGGCGCGCGACCGTTCGCAGGGCGGTCGCGTCGTCGGCGTCCGACGGGAACGTCGCGACCGCGCCCACACGGTTGCGCTCGCTGGCGAGTAGGAACAGCGCCTCCGGTGACGGTCCCGCGCCGCCGTCACCAGACGCAGGAAGCTGCAGGATGTGCAGTGCGCCGGGTGCCGCCGGACGGCGGCTGAGCAACTCGGCGGTCGCCAGCGCCACGGCGACCGGACGGACGAGGGCGGCAGGATCTGGGACGTCAGATGCGTGAGCAACCTCCGGCGCACCGGCGACCGCCGTCATGTCGTGGCGCAGGATCACGAGCTCATCGGACTCGGCATCGGCATACGGTGTCTGCCACGCGACGTCGCGCGGCGGGTCCTCCGGGGAACCGAGTGCGTCCCCCGGCCATGCATCGGCGACGGCAGCTGGACCGGCCAGTTCCCGCAGCGCCGACACGAGCGTCTCGCCGATCGGGGGCCGCAGTCGTGGACGCAGTGTCGCGGCCAGGTCGGTGACACGCGCCCGGAACGTCTCGACCTCGTCGTCGTCCACGGTCGCCGTGAGGTGTCGACCCTCGTCCGCTACCCCGGCACCGGCGATGTCCAACGACCGCCGTCGCACGTCGTGCCACCTCCACCACGTCCCGCTCGTGTTCCCGGCCGAGATCTCCGATGCCGCCCCGGCCGAGCGCGGTCCACCAGACGCCTGCTCCCGCACGATCACGCCGTCGCGCCCGTACAGCACGCCCGAATCGCCGCTGGGCGTGGGTGTGCCCGCCGCACGGCGGCCGCCCGCCCCGGCGTCGGTGGCGCGCTGCCCACCGGGTCCGGCGCCCCGGCGCCCCGCCCCGTCGTCGGCGCCCCTGCGCCCCGCTCCGCCGCCGCTGCCGCCGTCGTCGCCGTCGCCATCCGCGACGCCGGGCAGGAAGACGAGGAGGTCGTCACGACTGACGCGGTAGGACAGGCGGTCGACGCCCGGACGCTCGGCCAGTTGATCCTCCAGATCGGGGTCCTCGGTGTACAGCAGCAGGTGCGCTCCCAGGACCACCCAGTCGGCATTGGGATCGGCACGGATGACATCGAGTACCTCGGCGCGCGCATGGGCCCGGGACGGGACGTCGATGGCCAGGAGGCCGCCGCGCCGCGTCGCCGCCGATCGAGGTCGGGCGGTGGGCAGCCGCAACGCCTCCTCGACCAGACGAGGCACCGTCGAGACGTCGACGACGCGATCGCTCACCGCCGGGTCGAGGCCCACGATGTAGCCGCTCGCGCCCTGTCCCAGCGCGGCGGCGAGCCGCGTGTGGGCAGCGGTGAAGTACAGGTCGCCGGGTCCCAGGTCGGCCGCGTCCGGCAGGCTGACGAGCGGCAGGCCGGCGACGTGGTGGCCGTCCGAGGCGGTTGCGGCGCCGGTGTACCGCACGGCCGCCACGTCAAGTCCGAGCATCAGCTGACGGTCCCGTTCGGCCGCCGACGCGGCTCGCGGTCGAGGCCGGCGGGCGACACGCTCCTGCAGACGCGTCAACGCCGTGGCGAGCCCAGCGGCGTCCGGATCCAGGCGGCCGAACCTCCGCAGCAGGCCATCGGCGTCCAGCAGCACCCGGACCATCGTCACCTCGTGCCTGCCGGCTCCGGCAGGGGAGTGTCGTGCAGGGCGCCCGGCGTCACCACACGTACGCCTGACCGGCCTCCTTGAACCCCGCTTCCTCGGCGCCGGCGGCCAGGAGGTCGGACCGGAACATGCCGATCTGCGCCCACGCACGCTCCTTCTGTCCTGGCGTGAACTCGTTCATCCAGTCGTCGTCGACGTAGTTCATGTAGTTGTGGGTGGGGCAGTCCGCTCCCGCCGGAGCCGACTCGCACAGGTTGTGGGGCTGGTCCTCGTCCGCGGGCTTGCCGAAGTTGGGCCCGCCGTGCGCGGGTGTGTCGCTCACCTCGTCGCCGAGGCCGAAGCAGCCGTCCTGGAACGTGTGGTACAGGCCCAGCCAGTGCCCGACCTCGTGCACGGCGGTCAGCCCGAGGTTGTAGGGAGCCATGGCGCCGTCGGGCAGGGTCGTATGGAGCATCACGACGCCGTCCATGTCGGGGTCGCCTTCCATGTCAACGGGGAACGTCGCCCATCCGAGCAGGCCACCGCCGGGCTCCGCGGTGTAGAAGTTCAAGCCCTGCGTCGGATCCAGCATCTGGTTCTGAGACTTGCAGTTGCGCTCACGCAGCGAGCCGTGTCCCATCGCGAAGAAGGCCGGGTCGTCTACCACCGTGACGTCGTTCTCGTCGAAGGTGAACGAGATGCCCATGAACTCGAACGCCTCGTTCATCACCTCGATCTGCTTGTGCCGCTGCTCGGCCGTGACGGTTCCCGCGTCGCCGTCGACCACGTGGATGAACGCCACCGCGATCTCAACTCTGAGGTCCGCCTCGGCGATGCGGGTCTCGTCGAGGTAGCGGCCTTCCAGCGCGGCGAGGCGGGAGCGGTCCGCCATGCTGATGTCGTGGGTCGCACATCGGCGGGGTTCGAACGTGATGTCTGACATCGTCATCTCCTGTTCCGGGGGTCGTTCGGGCTCTCAGGGTTGGGCGGCGAGGATCTCCAAGTGCAGGTCGGGCAGGTTCTCCTCGAGGTGCGTGAGGATCCTGCTGATCGGGATGCCGTAGTTCTCCCGACGCACCCTCTGGCCGCGGATCTCCAGTCCGGTGGACGAGATGCTGCGCGATCCGGAGTGCAGCGCGGCGACGAACCAACCGTCGTCGCACACGGGTGAACCGGACGAGCCGAACTGGGTGTCGGTCAGGTACGCGAGCCAGTCGTTGTCGCCGAGCACGACGAAGTTGTCGCGGAAGCCGAGCCGCATCGGGTCGCCGTTCGGGTGCTGCAGGACGTTGACCCGGGTACCGAGTGCCTGCTGTGGACGTTTGCGGATGGGGTTCCTCCGCAGGTTGAGCGGGTCGCGCGGCGGGTCGGCGGGAGGAACGCGCAGGATCGCGAAGTCGAGCTCCTTGTCGGCGGCCAGCAGCGCGTCGTCGCCGGTGTCGGCCGTGACCGACGGCACCTGGTCCTCGAGGTAGTCGAAGATGACGGTGGTGTGCTCCGCCTGCAGCCGGAAGTCCTCGGGTGACGCGTCATCTTCCGCAACGGGGGCCGTGCGGCGGGCATTGATGACGTGGTGGTTGGTGATCACGAGATCCGGGCCGACGAACCATCCCGTGCCGTTGATGAGCCATGGCTCGTCACCGGCCTCGAACACCGGGTCACCTTCCTCGTGCCGGTGCACCAGCAGCTTGACCACCGACTTGGCGCTGGTCAGCGCGCCCTGCAGGAACGCTATCTCCACCGTCTGATCGGATCCGGCGACCAACGCCTCGGGCAGGACGTCGGTGTTGATGGCCGGCGGCGCCTCGGTGGGAGTCCCCCGCGTGATCGGTCCACCGCGCGTGTCCGGGCCCGCGCCTGCTCGTGGTGGCGCCGCGCGCAGCTGCGCGGCGACCGCCGGCGGCAC
Source organism: Euzebyales bacterium (assembly GCA_036374135.1). Taxonomy (NCBI): domain Bacteria; kingdom Bacillati; phylum Actinomycetota; class Nitriliruptoria; order Euzebyales; species Euzebyales bacterium. Next base: position 21,080 of record DASUUK010000046.1, on the reverse strand, counting down.
CGCGGCCGTCGTGTGGCTCACGTGGTCGATCGCGGCCTCGAACACGTCCGCCGGCCGGCCGTCGCTTGCGAGCGCGGTCGCCTGTTGCAGCCAGGTCAACAGCGGCACGTTGCCGTCGCTGAGGTTGTGGACGGTGTTGAGCGTCCTGAGCTGCGCCGACAGGCGGGCGGCCGGGTCTTCGCCGGATCCGGGGAGCGATCCAACGAAGTCGCGTGGCAGACCCGCCAGCAACACGTCGAGATGGTCGTCTGAGCGGGTGAGCCCGGCCGCGACCGCAGCGTTGTGCACGACACGCAGCTGTTCAGCGGTCAGATATCCGGAGAAATCCGTCGTCACGTGGCTGCCCTCCGTCAATGATGCAGCGAGCGCTCACGCCGGCCCGCACGCCGGCAGCTCGTGACCGCTGGCACGATGCATACATTCCGGTACCTGATTGCACAAGCTGAATTCATCGAGTGGTCACCGTCGCGACGTGCCGTTCGCTGATCAAGAGCCCGGGTGGGCAGGACTGATACCGGTGATGGGACATCGACGTCGTGACCCCGCCGACCGAGACGTCAGCGGGCACGGCCTGATCAGCGCCACTTTCTGCCGCCTTCGCTGCCATTGACACACATTGCTGCACCCCATAGCGTGTCGTCACTTCAGGCGAGGATTGTCACGGTCGGCCATCGCACCGGCGCGGCGGTGGCGATTGCGTCTGTGGTGGTCCTCGTGCCTCCGATCGCCTGCGTAGCCGCCCGATGACGCCACTTGCCGCGGTGCTGGCCCTGGTGGCCGTGTTCTCCTCGTTCACCGTGTCGGCGGCGGCCGGCCTGGGAGGCTCGTTGATCCTCGTGCCGGCGCTGGCGCTGATCATCGGCACGAAGCACGGCATCGCGCTGGCGGCGCTGCTGCTCGCGGCCAACAACGTCGTCAAGGTGGCGGCGTACCGCGCGACACTGCCGTACCGTCGCGCGTTGATCGTCATTGTGGTGATCTCGCTCGGCGCGGCCGTCGGCGCCAGCCTCCTCGTCGCGGCTCCCGACTCGCTCGTCACCGTCACGGTGATCGCAATGTTCGTCGGGACGCTGCTCGCGGAGCGATATGACCTGATCGCGCTGCAGCGGGTGGGAGCGCCGACGCTCGCGTTCGTGTCGGGCGCGACCTCCGGCTTCTCCGGCACGTCCGGGCCGCTGAAGGGCGTCGCCATCCGCAACCTGCGGATGGACCGCCGGCACTTCGTCGGTGCCGCGTCGCTGGCCTCGCTGGCCGGCGACGCGACCAAGGCGGCCGTGTTCGCCGAGGCCAGCCTGTTGAGTGCGACGGATCTGCGCATTGCGGTGGCTGCCATCCCGCTGATGATCGTCGGCACGCTATCCGGTCGCTACATCAACCGCGAGCTCGGCGAGCGGGGGTACCGGACGCTGTTCTGGGCGGTCATGGCGGGCTACACGGCGCGACTGCTCGTGCGCCTGTGACGGCCTTGACTGCGCCGATGTGGCGACCATACTGTGCGCCTCAGCGACACCAACGCGCGGGGCGCAGCGGGCGGTCGTCACGATGATCGGGTCGATGCGCGTGGCGCCGCACACCGCCTCTGACCGGAGCTGTGATGAGACCGCCGAACGTTCGCGGATCCGTGCGTCGCATCGATCCGAAGCTGCAACTCATGGCGACCGGCAGCACGAGGCACAACGTCATCCGTGCCGAGCACGCCGCGGCGCTGCGGGCGCTGAGTGACGCGCAGGTCGGGACGACGCCAGCCGTTCGTGGTGACCGGGTCCGGCTGACGACTGCGGCCGGGTTGGACGAACGGGACACCGTCCACGCTCGCGGTGCGCCAACGGTGCCGGAGGTGGAGGTCTCGGTGTTCGTGCGCCTGCGGGACGCCGCCGCGTCGCCGGTGATCACCGACTCGACCGTCGCCGCACGCAGCGGCAGGGCCGTGACGGCGCGGCGAGACGACCAACTGACCGCTGAGCTGACACTCGATCAGGTCGCGGCGCTCGAACGGCGACCCGAGGTCGCCTACATCGAGCCGGGGCAGCCGCTGTCGGCTCCGACACCGGACCGATCGGTGGATCGGTCGACCGCTCCACCGTCCGCCGAGCGCGCCTTCGGCGACGCCGACGTCCACGGGTACGGCGAGGACGTCCTCATCGGGATCATCGACGTCGAAGGTTTCGACTTCTCGCACCCCGAGTTCGTCGACGACCACGGGACGAGGTTCGCGCGCATCTGGGACCAGGCCGGCACGGCCAGGGTGTCGCCCGCCGTGCGACGAGGCGCCTCGGCGCCGGGCATCCAGGACTATGGTGCCGAGTTCCACAAACCCGAGCTCGACGCCGCGCTCGCGTCCGAGCGGCAGGGTGGTCTGCCGGCGTGGCGGCTGGAGCCGCAGTCCCAACGGGTGCCGGGGTCGCACGGGACGCACGTCGCGAGCATCGCCGCCGGCGCGCACGGCGTGTGCCGGCGCGCGCCGATCGCCGCCGTGCTGCTGGCACTCGATCCCGACGCCGAGGACCGCCGCCGCTCGTTCTACGACTCGACCCGCCTCGCGCACGCCGTCGACTACCTGTTCGCCATGGCGGGCGAGATGGGCCGAGAGCGCGGTCTGGACCGTCCGCTGCCCGTGTCGATCAACATCAGCCTCGGGACCAACGGCCATGCGCACGACGGAACGAGCGCTGTCAGCCGGTGGATCGACGCGGCGCTGTCATATCCGGGGCGTGCCGTCTGCGTGGCAGCCGGCAACGCCGGTCATGTGTCCCCGGAGCACGCCGCGGCCCCCAGCTTCGTCACGGGCCCGATCCACCATCGGGGGCACATCTCCGCCGCCGGACTCGTGTCCGACCTCGAGTGGCAGGTCGTCGGCAACACGGTCGCCGACGTGTCCGAGAACGAGATGGAGGTCTGGTACTCGTCGCAGGACCGCGTCGAGGTCTCGGTCAAACCGCCGGGACTGCCATGGGTGGGCCCGATCACCGGCGGCGAGCACGTCGAGAACCACCAGCTCACCGACGGCACGCTGCTCAGCATCTACAACGAGCTGTACTACCCGGCCAACGGGATGAATCGGATCTCGGTGTTCCTCGCGCCATTCTTCGCGTCGAGCGGCGAGGTGGTCGGCGTGCGCGCGGGGACCTGGCTCGTCCGCCTGCAAGGTCATCACATCCGTGACGGTCGGTACCACGCCTGGATCGAACGCGATGATCCGCGCCGCCTCGGGCCGATCGGCGCCAGCGTCAACGCGTGGCGGTTCCCCTCCTACTTCTCGGCGCGCACGCACAGCGACGAATCGACTGTCAGCTCGCTGGCGTGCGGGCAGCGGGTCGTGTCGGTCACGAACTACGACGACACGAACCGCATGATCAACAACAGCAGCAGCGACGGGCCGACCGGCGACGGACGGCCGAAGCCGGATCTCGCAGCGCCCGGGACCGACATCGTCGCCGCGAACGGATTCGCACGCCGCGGTCCAGCCGACCGGTGGACCACCATGACCGGGACGTCCATGGCGAGTCCTCTGGTGGCCGGCGTCGTGGGCCTCATGCTCGCCATCGAGCCACGGCTGACCGCCCCACAGATCAGCGGGATCCTGCGTCGCACGTCCCGGCCGCTCGCCGGGGCGGACTACCAGTGGCGCAAGGACGCCGGCTTCGGCGTGATCGATCCCGCGGCCGCCATCGAAGAGACCCGTTGGTACAGCGGGCTCCCCCGCGGCTGAGGAGCGCGCGCATGAAGCTCGAGTTCTTCAACGCCGCGGATGGTGATGCGTTCCTGGCGTCCAGCGGCGGTCGGCACCTCCTGGTCGACGGCGGCCGCAAGGGTGCATTCGTCGAGAACGTCCTTCCGCGTCTGGATGCCCTCCGCCGCCGGGGTGAGGGGCTCGATGCGGTGTGCGTCTCCCACATCGACGCCGACCACATCACGGGCATCCTCGGCCTGTTCGAACTGTTGATCGACTGGAAGGTGTTCGACTACCACGCCACGATCGGCAACTCCGCGTTCCCGGAGCCTTCACGGTGGCGGCCTCCCGACGTCGCCCGGGTCTGGCACAACGGCTTCGAAGCGCAGACCGGCATGGACGGACGCGCCCCGATCCGGGTGCTGCAGCGGGCCGCGGTCGTGCTCGCCGCGTCGGACAGCGGGGCGATCCGTGAGGCGGCGGAGTCCTGTGGCGGGATCGCGACCAGCATCAGTCAGGGCATCGAGCTGGCCAGCCAGTTGGAGCCCGGGCAACTGGACATCCCATGCAACCCGGAGTTCGGTGGGGGATCGATGGTCGCAGAGCCCGGCGGAGCACCGCTGGCGCTCGGTGATGCGCTTCTCACGGTCCTCGGCCCGACGCGTGAACAGCTCGAGGCCCTGAAGACCCAGTGGGAGACATGGGTCGCCGAGAACCGGGCGGCCGTCGACGCACTGCTGCTGGACGCCGATCGACACGGACTCGCGATGGCAGACGTGTTCTTCACTCGTCGGGCCGGCCAGGCTGCCGCGCTCGCCGACCGGACCAACGTGACGGTGCCGAACCTCGCGTCCATCATGTTCCTGGTACGTGAGGGTGCGCGTACTGCGCTCCTCACCGGCGACGGGTTCGGCGGCGACGTGGTGACCGCACTCGAGGCGGAGGGCGTGCTCAGGCAGGACGCGGGGCTGCACGTCGACGTCCTCAAGGTCCCTCATCACGGTTCGGAGCACAACAGCGATCACACGTTCTACGAGCGGATCACAGCCGACCACTACGTCATCCCGTCGGACGGCTCGCATCACAACCCCGACAACCGGGTCATCGACGCCATCATCGGATCACGCGTTGGCGAGGGGCCGTCGACCGCTCCGACGCCGCAGGTCGGCGATCCCTTCACGATCTGGGTGACCGCCTCCACCGACGGGGCCGACTCGACCGACCGACAGCATCTGCGTCAGATACGCGAGCGCATCTCCGGATGGCAGCGCGACCATCCTGCGAGCGTCCGCGCCGAGTTCGTCGCGGACGCGAGCTTCGTGCTGGACCTCGAGTAGGGCCTCGCCCGGGCCACCCGGGGACGACGTCAATGGTCGCGGCGGTCGCCCAGCTGCGGCCCCGCTGGCGCGTGCGGCGTATCTACGCGGTCGGTTGCCGTTCTGACCGGTGGCAGCGCCGTGGGCCGGGTGCCTGTCACACGGCCGCGGTTGTCGGAAACGAGGCAGGAGAGCGCAATGGCGTCGGACGTACGAACAGCGCAGGTCGACCACCGCGTCGTCACGCTGGTGTCCGCCGGATCCATCACCGACAACGGCGACGGCACCTCGACGCTCTCGGGACCGACGTTCGGCGACGACCGCGATCTGTGCTCCACCGAGCCGTTCCGTGAGCAGCCGACCATCGCGTTCTGCACGGGCTTCCTCGTCGACCCCAGTCTGGTCGCGACGGCGGCGCACTGCGTCAACGACGCGTCCCTCGCCAACGTGCGCTTCGGGAAGGTTCCGGACAACGCTGCGGTGCACGTCATCGGGCATCCGTCGGGCCTGCCGAAGAAGTACGCTCCCGGCGCCGTGGTCCGCGACAACGCCCCCACCCGCTTCTTCCGCGCCAACCTGGACACGTACGGAGGCAACTGCTCCGATGTCACGGCGACGCGGCTCAGAGACCGCTGCGTCGCCGCACGGGGCCGGCGGTGGCCTGTCGAGCACGTCGGCCGCCATGATCCGGGCTGAGCGGATGCAGATCGCCCATGGTCGCTACGGCGCGCCAGCATCGAGCAGACCGGCGAGCATCTGCCCGACTGCCCGCGGATCGTCGAGCGGCACGGCACGCACCATCCCGGACCGGGCCAATGTGACGGCACGCGGATCGGCGTCCTCGCCCCTGAGCGCCGCCGCCAACTGGTCGGCCGTGCGGCCCGTGCCCGCGACGGTGAGCACGGGGCGGCCAGCGTCAATGCTGCGGGCGATATCGTCGTACGCGATCTCGCCGCCGTTGACGAGCACGGTGACCGACGGCACACCACTGGCGAGCGCGGTGGCCACGTCGCTGATCCACGGTGCCTCCGCGCCCCATTCGTCACCGGGCACGAGCACGAAGTGGGTGTGATGCGGCTCGAGGGGCGCCGCGTCCTCGCTCGGTTGCGGCATGTCGGGGATGACGACGGTGCCGACCGCCGCGACGCCGACGAGCGGGGTCCGCGCCCCGGCCGCGTGATGCGCTTCACCGAGCAGACGCATGACCCCTGACCGTGTCCCACCGTCAACCGCCACGGCCCCTGCGCGCACCGCGGTCGCCACGAGGCCATCGCTGAACAGCCGGCGCAGGTTCGCGCCGGCGTCGTCGTCGAGTCCGCCGGCCCCGCCGACGAGCACGATCACCGGTCGCGGTGGGTCGAGGCCGAGCGCCGCCAACCCGGCGGGCACGTCGTCAGCAGCATGCAGCGTGATCCCTGTCGCGACTCGGCTGTGATCGAGCCGGATCGGGAACGGCGTCGTCGTGATGGCTCCAGACCTCGATCTCAGCGTCGCTGGATCCTAGCGCCCGGTCCGCCCGCGCCGACCCGTACCGCGAGGATGGTGTGCTCAACGCTCGTCAGCCGGAGGCGACGGATACATCGCTCGTCTGGCCGAGCCGTCCGTCAGCGCGGCCGGCTCCGGAGATCGGGGTTGCTCGCGCTGCTTGCGCGGCCGAGCTTGTCGGCGGCCTCCTGCTCCTCGACGGTCCGCGTCGCGGTCGGCTGCGCGCGCAGGCGCTCGTCGGGGATCGGCTCGCCGCTGACCTCCGACAGGCCGTAGGTGCCCTCGTCGACGCGGGCGAGCGCCGCGTCCACCTCCTGCAACTCGGCGTGCAACTGGCGCAGCTCCGAGCGCTCCAGCTCCCGGTCGACGATCTCCTTGGCGGCGTCTGCGCCGCCGGCGCCGCCGTCGGCGTCGAGCTGACCGACCACATCGTCAGCGCTGTCGCCGAGCAGTTCCTGCAGGCGCTCGCGCTCGGCGTGCAGCAGTCGTCGGGCTTCGTCGTTGTCCACGGTGGGTCAGTCCTCGCTGTCGCTTCTGTTCGCGCATCTGTACTCGGCCTCACGGACCGCGGGTGCTATGCCGCAGCGGCGCGTTGGGGGACACCGCCATGGGCGACGGTGACGTCGCGGCTGATCGAACCCTCGGGCACGACGCGCTTGCCGAACGGCACGAGCGCGAGCCAGGTCATCTTGAAGCTGGCGATGCCCAAGGGGATCCCGACGATCGTCAGGCACAGCAGGACGCCGGCGATCAGATGCGCCAGCGCGAGCTCCCAGCCGGTCAACACCAGCCAGATCACGTTGCCGATGATCGCCAGGGCGCCGTAGCCGGTCTCGGTCGTGACGACCACGCGGCCGAATGGCCACAGGGCATAGCCCGCGAGCTTGAAGGCCTGGATGCCGAACGGGATCCCGATGATCGTGATCATGTTGACCACGCCGGCGACGACGTAGGCCAGCGCCACCCACCATCCGGCGAGCACCAGCCACAGCAGATTGCCCAGGAACGCCATGCCTCGATGGTAGGCGCGGAACGGCGCTGCGACAGCGCGCGACGGGCGGCATCGTCGTGGCGGCGCTGCTGTCGCAGGTGCCCGGTCTGCGGGCCCTGCGCCGCGTCGACATCGTCCAGACGGTGCGGCGACGCGCCATCTGAACGGTCGGGCACCCGCCCCTGGCGCGTCAGATGTCCAGGGTCTCGACCTCGGGCTCCTGCTCGGCTTCGCGGACGATCTCGGCCAGCTCGGGTGGACGTTGGCGGTCAGCTCGTCCAGGCTGGCGTAGACGTCGAGCGTCGCGTCGCCACCGGGCAACAGGTCACCGCGCACCTTGGTGTGCACGGCGTAGTTGTCCTTGCGCGTGACGTAGACCGTGTAGATCTCGTACCGCGTGGCGTCACCACTGTGGTGGCGCCACCTGGCGACCCGCCGTCGGACGAACCGCTTGTAGCGACGAGCAACGCCGCGCCCGACACACACGGTGATCTCCTCGAAACCCGTTCATCTGCGCCTCCTGGATCGCGACGAAAGGCGCCGCGAATGATCATCGTCGACGACGTGCACGGCCTCGAGCTCGACAGTTCGCAGCCCGTGATCTACGACCGTCCGATCGGCCTGCGGACGCTCCACCGGGACCCCGCCTCCGGCGTGGAGCACTTCCTCGTGCGTTACCCCGCGGGCCTCGTCGCGCAGCCGCATCGCCACACGGCGGCCCACACGATCGTCGTCCTGGACGGACGGCTGGCCGTCAATGACCAGACGGTCGGTCCCGGCGGCTACTGCCACTTCCCAGCGGGCGAGCCCATGCGTCACGAACCGGCGGGTGACGGGCCGTGCCTGTTCGTGGTCATCTTCGACGGCCCGTTCGACGTCGAGCCGCTCTGACGCCGACGAGGTCGCCGCATGTCGAGCACCCCCACGTCCGCCCGCCGCGCGGGCGCCGCACCGATCGCCGCGGTCAACCTGGCGACGCGTCGGCGCCGGCGGCGCGGTGCAGCCACGCGACGACCTGGTCGCCGTCGTCCTCCGGCGGGAACACCGGGTAGCGGACGTGGGCGATCAGCCCGTCGCGGGCGATCAGCGTGAGGCGCTTGTAGGCGACGATTCCATCGGCCTCGAACGTCGGCAGACGCAGCGCGGCGCCCACCGCCCGGTCGGGGTCGCTCAGCAACAGGAACGGGATGTGCTCGCGCTCCGCGAACGCGACCTGTTCGTCGTGAGCCTGCGTGCTCAGACCGAACACGGTCGCGCCCAGTTCGGTCAGCTCGCCGTGGACGTCGCGGAAGCTGCAGGACTGGGGCGTGCAGCCGCGTGCGCCGGGGATCCGATCCCACCCGGTGGGCAGCGCCTGCCCGGGCACCCCGGTGCGCGGGTAGACGTACAGCACCGTCCACCCTGCCCCCACCTGCGTCAGGTCGACGTGCGATCCGTCGGTCGCCAGCAGCCGCGTGGCAGGCAGCGCCGCGCCGTCGAGATGGTCGGCGGCGCCGTCGTCGACCGGTTGTGGCAGGTCGGCAGGCAGGTCGTGTGCGTCGTCAGCCATGAGATCGCCGCATCGTACGCCGCGTTGGGAGTCGGCGCCGGCAACGTTGCCATACCGACGCCGCCGGTCATGGACGTCGGCCCCTGCCGGTCACCGCGTCGATCACCTCCAGGCCGCGCCCGGCGTCGGCCAGGACGCCGCCGTCGGTCACGCCGAACAGCATGGCGACGCTGCCGGCCTGCCGACGCCACAGCTGCCGTCCCTGGGCCACGTCGATGCCGTACAGCAACGTGCCGTTGGCCGCGACCGCGACGCCGTCGGTCACCAGTGGCTGCACGCTGTGGAAGCCCTGCTGTCCACGGGCGTACGGCACCGTCCAGGCGAACTCGCCGTCGTCGCGCCGCAGCGCCGTCAGGTGCGCCTCGCCACCCTCCGTGCCGGTCGTGTCGGAGACCAGCACCAGATCACCGGCGACGGTCGGGGGTGACCACTGCAGTTCGGTGCCCGACTGCAGCTCGGTCTCCCACAGGATCCGACCGCTCTGGCCATCGACGGCCGTGACCACCGGCGCCCGGTCGTTGCCCTCGTTGGTGAAGCTGCCGAGGAAGTAGACGACGCCGTCGGCGACCGCCGGGGGACCGGGCGCGATGTCCTTGGGCTTCTCGTACCACATCCACATCACTTCGCCCGTGGAGGCGTCGAGCGCGGTCACGTCGCCGATCGACGGCGCGACCAGCACGAGCCCGTCGGGGTGCTGTCCGGCGACGTACGCGTCGTTGGTCGGCCCCTCCAGCGTGTGGGTCCAGCGCTCCTCGCCGGTCCCGGCGTCGAGCGCCCGCACCTCGCTGCCGTTCCAGCCGTCGGTCTCGACCACCACGTCGTCGACCTGCACCGGCCCGGTGGGTCGCGTCCCACCGAACGTGCCGACCTGTAGTGGCTCGGCGGCCGACGCCTGGCGCCATCCGTCCGGTCGGCTGGCCCAGTCGTCCCGGGTGGCGACCTCGCAGCCGTCGGCGGCACCGACGAGCTCGCAGATGCCACCCGCACCCGCGTCGGCCAGCGCGTAGTCGATGCGGTCCACGTCGGGCAGGTTGGCGAAGATCGTCGCGCGCAGGGCGTCGAACATCTGCTCCGTCCCGCCAGTCTCCGCCAGTTCGCGGATGGCGTCGGTCAACGTCACCTGCGCGACGTCGCCGGAGACCGTCACGTCGGACACCGGCTTCTGACCGGGGTCGTCGAGCAGGCACACCCGCCCCGCTCGGCGCTCGGCGTCGTCGGGGCAGTCGAACACGGCACCGACGAGCGCGGTGGGGGAGCGGTCGTCGACCCACCGGTACTGCACGGCCACGGTGGGCGCGGACCCGACCTGCGACGACCCGCACGGCACGTACACCCGCGCCAGTTGCGCCCCGTCCTGTGGCGGCGCGTCGACCGGACGGCACGGCATGGCCACGCCCTGCGCCGTGGCGGTCTCCGTGTCGTCGGTGACCGCCGGATCGGTGACGGCGGCGGCGTCGGACGGCGCCGATGACGGCTGGACCGAGTCGGCGAACTCGACCGCGCCGTCCTGCGATCCGGGCAGCACGAGCACCGTGCCCGCCAGGGCGAGCGCCAGCACGGCCGCGAGGATGGTCAGCGATGCCGTCTGGCGGTGCCGGCGCACCCGTCGTCCGACGCCTCCCCGGGCGTCGTCGGGCCCGTCGGGCAGCGCGGCCGCCGCCCGCTGCAGCCTCGCACGCAGCTCGTCACGATCCATCGGTCGCCTCCGTCACCTCGGCTCGCAGGCGCGTCAGCGCCTGGTGCACGGTCGCGCGGGCGGTCGACTCCGCGCACCCCATCGCGCGTCCAACGTCCGCGTAGGGCAGATCAGCCAGGTAGCGCAGCACGACGGCGCTGCGCTGGCGGTCGGTCAGCCCGGCGAGCAGGATCGTGGTGGCCGCCGTGTCGGTGGCCTCGCCGGCGACGTCGACACTGCTACGCCGGTCCCGGTCGCCCCACGGCACCAGGCGCCGCCGCCGGTAGGTGCGCCGCGCCACGTTCATCGCGACGACGTACACCCATGCGCGCGGGTCGTCCATCCCCGACACCCGTGCCCAGCGTCGGTACGCACGGGCGAAGGCCTCAGCCGTGGCGTCCTCGGCCGTGCCCGTGTCACCGGTCGCCAGCGTCACCGCGCGGCGCACCGCGTCGTAGTGCGAGTCGAAGAACCGTTCATAGCCCTCCTCCTCGTCCATCAACGTGCTCCCGACATCACTGACAGAAGGTCTCGGGGTGCGCCGTTCGTGTAGGCGACGCGGAAAGACGTCGACGACGACATCCGAGTGCTACGCTCATGACCGGCGCGCCCGGAGCGCCTCGACGAGCCGGTCGAACGCGTGGTGCGGTACCGCCCCGAACGTCCCGCGCGGTCGCCCGCGACCCATCGGCCCCGTGCCCCGCGTTGCGCTGCCGCAGGCCTCGCGCAACCTCCGTCGGCCAGCAGTTCGGCGAAGCTCGAGCCATGCATCGGAGTTGGTCGGTCTCGCCGACACCGACGCCCACAAGATGTGTCGTCACGTCCCTCTTGACCTTCCGGAGCCTGGAGACTCCAGCGTGCCAAACGCGTCGGTTCGCCGGCGTCTGCACACACCGTGCCCCGCGACAACGACCGAGGAACGACCATCATGCCCAAGCTGGAGGCCGAGACGGTCGCGACGTTCCGGCCGCTCGTGGATCTGGTGCCCGAGGGATGGCGCACCGCGACCACCACCGCGGCCGACGGAACCGAACTGCACTGGACCGACACCGGCGGCGACGGCGCGCCGGTCGTGCTGCTGCACGGACTGCAGGTCGACGGGCTGTCGTGGCTGCGCACGGCGCAGGCGCTCGCTCCAAGCCACCGGGTGGTGATGCCCGACCTGCGCGGCCATGGCCGTTCCGGCCGCGTGCACACGACCGCGTCGACCGGCGTGCACGTCGACGATGTGACCACGGTGCTCGACGCCGCCGACGTCGAATGCCCGGTCGTGGTCGGCCACTCCCTCGGCGCCGAGGTCGCGGGGTTCCTGGCCGCCCGCGGCCGGATGCGGGGCGTCGTGCTGGTCGACCCCGTGCTCGTCCCGATGCCGTCGCCTGTGATCGACGTCGATGCGCCACCGCCGTGGCTGGCGCCGATCTTCGCGACACTGCGGGCACTGCCCACCCAGACCCACAACCAGCGCATGCGCGCCGGGCTGACGCTCCTGCCGCCGGGTGTGGACGTCGACTGGCACGAGGTCGACTACGTCACGTTCGTCGAGGGCCAGTCCCGGTTCGATCTGGACGTGTACCGTCACCTCGATCCGGACGGCGCGTCACTGGCGGCGTCGCCCGACGCGGTCGCCGCGATCGACTGTCCGATCCTGCTGCTGACGGCGCGACCGATGCTGCCCGGCGCCGGTGGCGAGGTCGACGCGACCCCGCTGACCGGCCACTGGCGGGACGGCCGGCACGTCCATTTCCCCGGCAGCGGGCACCACATCGCCGCCGACCGGTTCGACCGCTTCGTGCGCGAGGTCGGAGCGTTCATCGCGGACGTGGGCGATCCGGACGGCGCGACCGACGGCCAGGACCCGTGAGCGCGCCCGCTTGACGGAACGCCGGGTGCCGTCGCTGTGGACAGCCAGCGCACCGTCGGGCGTGGGAGGCTACGGTGGTGCACACGCACGCCACACCCGGGGCCATCCCATCTCTGCAACGCAGTAACCCGGCATGCGTGCGGTTTCGATAGGAATGAGCATGCCAGAAGGTACCGTGAAGTGGTTCAACGCCGACAAGGGCTACGGCTTCATCAGCCCCAATGACGGCGGCAGCGACCTGTTCGTCCACTTCTCATCAATCCAGGGCTCGGGCTACAAGAGCCTCGACGACGGGCAGCGTGTGACCTACACGGTGACCGAGGGCCAGAAGGGTCCGCAGGCCAGCGACGTGCAGGTCCTGTAGCACCCGGACATCCCGCGCGGTCGTTCCGCGCCCGCAGGATCACGAAGCCCCGCCGACCGGCGGGGCTTCGCATGTGTACGCCCGGCATGGCGACTGTTTCCGGGGTGGAAGTCCTCGGGGTTGGGAGGTGATGCCCGACCGAGCTGAAGCCTCAGAGGCGGCGGCGTCCCATCAGCCCGAGCTCCGTGCGGTGGTACCACGCCAGCTCGGGCTCGCCCTCCAGCCAGCACAGCAGCACGCTGCGGTCGTCGAGCATCGCGGGGAAGTCGAGCAGCAGCGGCGCGAAGCCCTTGATCTGCACGCCGCGATCGCGGAACGTCGCCAGGTGCGTGTCGAGCCGCGCCTCGAGTGCCTTGAGCTCGGCGATGCCGCCCGCAGCGGTGGCGCGCTCGTGCTCCAGCGCCCAATGCAGCTCGGCGAACTCGGCCCGCTGCTGCACGAAGCGGTCGATCGCCTCACGGCCGTCGGTGAGCACCGACCGCGCCTCGTCGACGGTGAACAGGGGTTCCACACGATCCAGTATGACGGGGTGGGGCCTCGGGCGGCCGTCGGCTGAGAGCTCGCGGGCGGGCGCGGACGGCCGCGGGCGCGGACGACCGACCGGCGGCGGTCGGGGCCGGACGCTGTCAGCGGGCCGCGCCGGCGGCCCGGATGCCGTAGGCGGCCAGGTGGGCGGCGCGCTCGCGTGCACGCTGGCGCAGTGGTCGTCGCGCCCAGCGGCGCGGGTCGATGCGTTCGCTGAGCACCAGGTCGTCGTCGAAGTGCGCGTCGAGCGTTGCCGTCAGGTCCGCGTCGTGCAGGATCAGGGCCACCTGCTCGTTCAGTGCGATCGATCGCGAATCGAAGTTGGCCGTGCCCACCATGGCGGTCACACCGTCGACGGTCACGACCTTCGCGTGCATCATCGACCGCTGGTAGTTGAAGATCCGCACCCCGCCGGCGAGCAACTCGTCGTAGTAGTGCTGGCTCATCCACCGGGCCGCCGGCAGGGGCTCGGTGTGGGGACCCGGGGTGAGCACGTCGACGGTGACGCCCCGCGACGCCGTCGCGCACAGCAGATCCACGAAGTGCTGCGGTGGCCGGAAGTAGGCGCTCGTGATGCGCACGCGGTCCTGGGCGATGCACAGCATGCCGTGCAGCGCCAGCGCGATGTCATTCCAGCCGACCTCGGATGTTGCGCGCAGCGTCTGCACCGGTGTGTCGCCGACGGCCCGACGGCGAGGGAAGTCGTCGCGGTCGTCGAGCAGGGGGTAGGTGGTCTGCAGCCAGTTGCCGAGGAACGCGGCGTGCACGGCGTCGATCGCGGGACCGCGGATGCGGAAGTGGGTGTCCCGCCATTCGCCGGCATCGCGGGCGTCGCCGACCCACTCCTGCGCGATGCCGACGCCGCCGGTGAACGCGACCTCGTCGTCGCACACCAGCACCCGTCGGTGGCTGCGCAGGTTGAGGTTCCAGATCTTCAGGCTCGTGTAGGGCCGGAACAGGTGCACGAGCACACCGGCGTCACGCAGGCCCGCGATCATCTCGCGGTCCAGGCCCCGGCCGCCCAACGCGTCGACCATCAGGCGCACGCGCACGCCGGCGCGGGCGCGCTCGGCCAGCGCGTCGGCGAAGGTGCGGGTGATGTCCCCGCTCCACCACGAGTAGGTCAGCATGTCCACCCACGTGTGCGCCGCACGGATGGCCTCGAGCATCGCCGGGAAGATCTGGTCGCCGTTGCGCAGGATGTCGATCGCGTTGCCATCGCCGGCGGGTACGCCGAGCAACCGCTCCAGGGTGTGGCGGTACCGTGCCGGGTCGATGTCGTCCGGCAGCCCCGACGGTCGACGTGAAGGATCGCGTGCCACCGGTGCCTGACCTCGTTGCATCACCGACGGCATACCCGCAGACCGGCGTGGTACCCGTGCCGGCACGCGTCCGTCGGGACGTGTGCGCCCACGTGGCGGCCTCGGGGCACCTCCTCGGGATCTGCTAGGTTGAGGCTCGAACACTCCTCGCCCCGTTTTCCGGGAGAACTGTAGTGATTGCTGCGCCACAACACGGCTTTGTGTTCCTGGCGATGACCAAGTGCGCGTCGACCGCCATCGAAGAGGAACTGCAGGAGGACGGCCTCGTCGTCACCCGCAACCACCCCGGGCTCAAGCACATGAACTACGGTGGCTTCTCGCGGTCGATCCTGCCGCTGCTGCGACGCGCCGGGTTCCAGCCGGACAGCTACGACGTGGTGTGCGTGTTCCGGGAGCCGGTCAGCTGGATGCACAGCTGGTGGCGGTACCGGGGCCGCAAGGAGCTGGCCCAGGCCGGCCGCGCCCGCAACTACACCGGCGACATCCCGTTCGACGACTTCTGCAACGCCTACATCGAGGGCCACGAGCGGTACGCGACGTCCATTGGTCAGCAGTCACGGTTCGTGCGGTCACCGAAGTACACGGTGGCCGTCGACCGCATCTTCCGGTACGAAGAGCTGCCGAGGTTCGTGGTGTACATGTCCGATCGCCTCGGACGGCGGATCTCGCTGGATCAGCTGAACGTGTCGCCGGGGACGGATCTCGAGCTGCGCGCCGGCACGCGCGCGCGTCTGCGCGAGCACCTGGCGGAGGACTACGACATCTACGAGCGGCTGGCCGACGGCCACAAGATCGAGGAGCGGACACCGCGCACCGACACGGGCGCTGGCGCTGCCGACGCACAGGACGCCGCGGGGCGCAACGGCGCCGCCAATGGCCTGGCCGGTGACGAGGCGGAGGCGACCACCGGCAGCTGACGCCCCGCGGCGACGGGTCAGAACCGGTCGCTCAGCCCCACGCGATCCCAGAACGAGCCCGTCATCGTCTCGTACTCCGCGCGTCGGGTGGCGCGGATCTTCTCGATGACGTGCGGCGCCGAGCCGCGCTCGATGCGCTCGAGCTCGTCGGGCTGCTCGCCGTTGTTGAGCGCCGTGAACAGCCGCCAGTCGCGCTGCTTGCGGCTGGCGCGCTCGCTGGTCACGAAGTCATTGCCCGTCCAGTTGGCGAACTCGTCACCGTCGAGCCACTTCATCTCGAAGCAGATGTTGCCCGGCATGATGCGCACCGGCACGTTGTCCGGACGCACCGGCACCTCCCACTCGAAGCCCTTCGCGAACCGGTACCGCGGCGTGTTCGGCCAGCCGCACGGCTCGAAGTGCTCGATGCCGAGGTCGAGGTACGCGACGTCGGCCGACTCGATGTAGACGGGGATGCGGGGGATCGGCATCACCGCGTCGGCTGCCTCGAACTGCCATGACAGGTCGCGCAGGATGCGCTCACCTTCGTAGGTCAGCACCATGTCGCCGTCCCACTTGAGCGCGTAGTGGGTGTCGACGTGCGAGAACGACCAGTTGTAGAAGTAGGTCAGGCTGTGCACCGAGTCGGCGGGTGTGTGCAGGTGCTCGCTGCCGCACCGCGAGACCGCGAACGGGTAGCTGAACACGTCCAGGCGGTCGGCGCGGTCGAGTTCCTTGGCGATCCGCTCGGCCACGTCCGGCGTGCCGTCCGTCGATTCGTTGTCGATCAACACGATCCGCTCGACAGACCGCAACAGGCCAGGCAGCACCCAGGGCAGGCTGCGCGCCTCGTTCTTGACGCGCATCACGGCCGTCATCCCGGTCGACCGCTGGCGGTCGGACCATCGCCAGGCGATGTCGTAGTCCTCGATGCCCTCGAGGTTCCGCTCGTGACGCGGGCTGACCGTCGTCACATCACACCTCTGGCCGGGACCCCCGCCCCGACGACGAGCCTGTCCCACTCCGCCACCGACCTGCGGCGGACCACGTCGACGACGTGTTCGTCGCCGTCGCTCTCGACGCGCACGAGGTCGCCGTCGACGTCACCCTCCTGCAAGCGGGCGAACACGTCCATCTCGCGGCCCTTGCGGCCGGTGCGGACACTCTGCTCGAAGGTGTGCGGCGACCAGTGGTCGAACTCGTCGAGGTCGAGCCACTTCAGCTCGAACACCATGAACTGCGGCAGGTGTGTGTACTTGAACTTGCCCGGCTGGAGCGGGATCTCCCACTCGAAGCCCTTGCCGAACGAGAAGCCCGGCCGGTTCGGCCACGCCCACTGCTCGCGGTTGCGCCACCCGGTGTCCATGAAGGCCAGCCGGTCCGATGCGAGGTACAGCGAGTGGCGCGGGATCACGATGACCGTCTCGAACGCCTCGAGCTGCCACGACAGGTCGCGGATCGTCCGCTCACCCTCGTGGCTGAGCACCATGTCGCCGTCCCATTTGAGCGCGTAGCGCGTGTCGACGTGCGAGAACGACCAGTTGTAGAAGTAGGTCAGGCTGTGCACCGACTCCGGGTGCGTGTGCAGGTGCTCGGTACCGCACCGCGACACCCGGAACGGGTACTCCGTGACCGTCAGCCGGTCCGACGCCCCCATCCGCTCGCCGACCGTGCGGGCGATCTCCGGGGTGCCGTCGGTCGAGCCGTTGTCGACGACGATGACCGAGTCGACCGCGCGCAGCAGGCCCGGTAGCACGTGCGGCAGGTTGCGCGACTCGTCCTTGACGCGCAGCACCGCCGTGAAGCCCGGCCGCAGCTTGCCCTGTTCTCGGCTCCATTCGACATCGAAGGACGTGTGCCCTTCGATGTTGGAGACCGCTTCGCTGCGTACCACTGCGTCAGTTGATGATCGAACGGACGGTCCGCAGGATCCGACGTCGCACGCTCAGCGGGATCATGTCCCGCCACGACGGCGGGATCTTGCGCACGGCGCGCATCATCAGCGCGGCGTCCTGCTCCTGCGTGCGGCGCAAGGCGCGACGCAGGCCGTAGCGGTGCGCCGCCAGGATCGACGAGTAGGCGACCGCCTCGATCTGCTCGTAGTACTCGATGTAGTCCTCGCGGATCTCGTCGAGCCGCCGCTGGACCGCCGTCACGTCATTGGTGTGCTGATCGGCCAGGAGCACCAGTTCGTCCCAGACGCGCTGCGCGAAGTTGCGCAGCTCATCGGGCGCCGGGATGTCCTTCAGCGATGCCTTCGAGCGGTGCAGCTTACGGTCGATGACCTCGCTGGCATCGCGCATCTCCTGCGTGCGGGCCTTGTTGAGGACGTCGAGGTCGAGTTCCTTGCCTGCGCGTGCGACGCTGAGCGTCCAGTCCTCGAGCAGGTCCTCGAACAGCACGTACGACCGCTTGTCGTCACGGGTCGACCTCTCGGTGTAGAGCATGGTGTTGACCCAGCCCGCCAGCCGGTTGGCCGGGTTCGACATCGCGTCGTACCAGGTCTCCTTGCTCTTCACGACCTCCGCCGGGTGGCGCAGCATCGTGACGAACCGCACCTTGGCGCCCAGGTCCTCGCCGACCGTGCGCCACAGCGGCACGAACCACAGCAGCCGCGGGTCCTTGATCAGCACGTTGTCGGCCTGGGAGAACTCGTGCGACAGCCACTTGCGCAGCGTGTCGCGGTCGCGCTGCTCGTAGGAACGACGACCCGCGAGCGCCCACGCGCCGGGGCGTGCATCCGTCACCTGCACCTTGGCGGACCGCAGGACCCGCGTGTGGAACTCGACGACCCACTGCGGCTCGCCGAAGCCCCTCGGGTTGGTCACATCGGGAACGACCTCGGGCTGCGGGACGTGGAACCGCAGCCGCGACAGCAGGCCTGCGAGCACGCTGGTGCCACTGCGCCCGGAGCCCACGACCAGCAGCAGGGTGCGCGTCCGGTCGCTGTCGTCGGGCGGCCCTGTGACGTCGCTCGCGGAGGTCACCGGCCCCACGGCATCACCGTCGGTGGTCGGCGTCATCGTCATGGGTCGCTCCAATGGGAAACGTGGATGCAGGCATAGTTGAGAGAGCCGATGGCTGCCCGGCATGATAACGCAATGTAGGCTCTTCGCTCCGGAGGCGATCGGCCGTGTGACCACCGTGGCGGTGCCCCGATCGGCCATCCCGCCACGGGTCGTAGGGCGCTCGGCCGGGGCCGGTCACTGGGATGCCGGGGACGCACATGTCATCCTCCACGCGGCGGACCGCGTGACGAGACGCGCGGCTGTGGGGTCGAACGTCTGGAGCCGATGATGGCACGCATCGCGCTGGTCACCGGAGGCAACCGCGGGATCGGACGCGAACTGGTCGCGCAGCTGTCGGCTGCCGGCGACACGGCGCTGCTGGGCGCCCGCAACATCGTGGGCGCCCGTGACGTGGCGACGGCGCTGGCCGACAACGCGGGCCGCGTCGAGATCGTGCCGCTGGACGTCGCGGACCCAGCCAGCATCACGCGGGCGGCGCGGCACGTGGCCAACGCCCATGGCCACCTCGACGTGTTGATCAACAACGCGGCGATCCACTACGACACCGCTCAGCGCGGCGTGGACGCCGACCTGCGGATCGTCCAGGAGGCGCTGGACACCAACCTCTTCGGCGCGTGGCGGGCGGCCCAGGCGTTCCTGCCGTTGCTGCGACGCAGCGCGCATCCGCGGCTGGTAAACGTGTCCAGCGAGAGCGGGTCGCTGGCGTCGATGGGCGGTGGCACACCCGCGTACTCGGTCTCCAAGGCGGCGCTCAATGCGCTGACCCGGGTGCTCGCCCACGAGCTCCGTGCCGAGGACGTCCTGGTCAACGCCGTGTGCCCGGGATGGACGGCGACCGACATGGGTGGACGCGGGGGCCGCCCCGTGGCCGACGGCGCCGCCTCGGTCTTGTGGGCCGTCGATCTTCCGGACGACGGGCCGACCGGCGGGTTCTTCCGGGACGGCGAGCGCGTGCCCTGGTGACGGTCGCGGGCGCGCGCCGTCGCGCGCCGTCCCGTGACCGACCTTCCTCGTGCGCCCGCGGTCGATGCGTCAGCATCCGCTCGCCGGTCGCCCCGCCCGCGTCACGTGCGTCAGCCGTCCGCCGCCGACCGGTCGCGTGACCCACCGCCGCCGGACCCGCGCTCCCGCAGGCGGAGCTGCTCGACCCAGTGGTGCTGGGAGGCGTGCTCGGTATGGTCCCGGCCACGGGCGCGCGACGCGGCCTGGCGGACCTGCGCGAGCTCGGCCGGGTGCCAGTCGAGCCGCTCCGCCTCCTCGATCACCAGATCGATCTCGCGCTCGACCGCAGCGATGCGCGTGGTGTTGTTGGTCTCGCCGCGCACGTTCTGGAGCATCAGCAGCAGCGCGAGCGCCACGTTCGGGCGGTGCGCCATCGACCAGCGGACGTGCCCGCACACCATCTGCAGGTGCAGGATCAGGTCCATCTCGGTCGCGAACACCCTGACCGTGCCGTCAGGTTCGCTGATGCGAAGCGGCTCGATGTGGCGGCGCGCCATCTCGGTCAGCACCTCGGTCGCGTGGTGGATCGCCTGGACGGCCGAGTAGGGGTCGTTGAGCGATGGTGAAAGGCCGCGCCCTGCGATGTCGACCAGCTGGCGGAGGCCGAACCCGATGTCGAACTCGATCTTGCGTTCCTGCTCGAGCACCACCGCCCGCGACGCGGTCCGATGGTGGCTCGACAGTCGGCTGGAGCCGGCGAGCCAACCGATCGGGCGCCCCTGGACCACGTGGAAGCCCGGCATGACCGTGTACACGATGGTGAGGCCCTCGTCACGGGCGAGCGCCGCGACGTCGGCGGACACGATCTGGCGGACGTACCCCGATGACGGGGCCAGCAATGTCTCCGCGCCCGCCGGACGCGGCGGCGGCTCGTGCAGCGCGGGGTCCTGCTCACCGGGTGGCATGGTCGCCCGCACGACGTGGAGCGTCACCGTCGCGATGTCGCTCATGATCGTGTCGATGCGGATGCCATTGGTGATGTGCTGGATGTAGTAGACGAGCATCGCCACGCTGATCAGCGCGAGCGCGAGCGACCCCGACACGGCCAGCCGCGGCACGAACACGTCACCGCTGTCGACCCGACTGCCGACGGTGTGCAACCCCGCGAGGCTGTAGGCCACCGTGCCCACGAACGTCGACAGCACGAGCTGCGTGCCGCTGTCGCGCAGGAAGGACCGCAGCAACCGGGGCGAGAACTGCGTGGAAGCGATCTGCAGCGCGACGACCGTGAGCACGAACACGAGGCTCGTCACGGTGATCATCGTGCTGGTCACCGTGGCGAGCAGTTGGCGCGCGTCGCTCGCGCTGCCGCGGAACACGAATCGGCTGATCGGGTGGTCCGGCGGGATGTCGATGCTCGACAACAGGGCGCCCAGCGCGAGTGCCGATGCGATG
>DASUUK010000045.1 GCA_036374135.1 Euzebyales bacterium | reverse complement strand
CCCCCCCCCCCCACGCCCGGTCGTGGGTGTGGACCGCGCCTCAGTGGCGGGAGAGCGAGGCGCGGCGGACACCCAGGCCCGCACCGGCCAGCCCGATGGCGGCCAGCGCGGCGAACCACGGCAGCAGCGCGGCGCGCTGCTGTTCGGCGGCCTTGATGCCACCGGTACCTGATTCGACGCCATCGGGGTCGCCGTGCAGGCCGGAGATGGTCTGGACGAGCAGGTCGAGGGTGCCCTCCTCGGCACTGCCGATGGCGTAGATGATGGTGTTGACGCCCTCGGCCAGGTCGACGTCTGCCGGGCCGAGCACGGGGTCGGTGGTGCCGGCCAGCGCGACCGCCGCGGAGACGGTGCCGGCCGCGAGGTCGGCGACGCCCTCGTCACCGTTCTCCACACCGGTGAACACGGCCTCACCGTTGGCGAGGATGTCGACAGCCGGCGCGGCTGCCGTGTGGCGTACCGTCACGCGGGCCTCGCCTGCGTCCAAGGTGGACGTGTCATTGGCGAACACGCTGAGCGTCGGGCTGCCGCTGGCGTCGAGGTGCGCGACCAACGACACGTTGGCCCCGGCGGCCAGATCGGCCGACCCGGCGATCGCCGGATCCTCGGCCTGGGGGTCCGCATCCGCCGGGTAGATCTCGACGTCGTAGGTGCCGGCGGGAAGTTCCAGCGGATCGGTGACGGTGCCGGGGGCGAAGTCCTCCAGCGTCAGGTCCCCGTTGACGTACACGTCGACCGTCAGGCCGGGCACGCCGTGCACGACGGTCACCAGACCGACATGCCCATCGGCGGCAGCGGGCGCGGCCAGGATCATGAGGAGCACAATCGCGAGCAGGGCGGTCAGGCGTACACGCATCAAGAAACTCCTCAGAGTTGTCAGTGATCAGTTGCCGGGACATCCGGTGTAGGTGCCCGCCTCGGATGCACGGTCGGATGATTGTGGATGATGGCGCACGCAATGACGTACGAGCGCGCTCGTACCGTCGGACAGGTGTCCTGCAGATGTGAGTGGGACCGTGCGTGCATGCGCCCCGCGCCCGTGCGAGGGTTGACGCGTCGACTGCGGGGCACGCTGAACGCGTCGCTGCATCTGTGGTGGGCGTGCCCGCCGAGCGCGGCGGGGTGGAGGTGCGGTGTCTGACGGCTGGCGGATCCTGATCACTGGCATTTCTGGTGGGCTGGCGGGACGGCTGGCGCGGCGGCTGACCGCACACGACGGCGTCGATCTCGTCATCGGTGTCGACGCCCGGCTGCCCGCGCACGATCTCGCTGATGCGCGCGTGATCCGCGCGGACCTGTCGTCCCCGGTCCTGCCGACCGTGCTCGAACGCGAGCGCATCGACACCCTGGTGCATCTCTCGATCACTGCGGCACCGCCGGACACGGGCGGGCGTGACCGCAAGGAGCACAACGTCATCGGGACGATGCAGTTGCTCGCTGCGGCGCAGCGCGCGCCGCAGTTGCGCACGGTGATCGTGAAGTCGTCGACCGCCGTCTACGGCAGCGACCCCAGCAGCCGGTCGCTGTTCTCTGAGGAGACCGCCACCCACGCCGGCTCGGGGTATGCGCGCGATGTCGTCGAGGCCGAGGGGTACGCCCGCGCGTTCTCGCGCCGACGCGACGACGTGGTGCTCACCGTCCTGAGGTTCGCCAACCTGCTCGGCGCGGGCATCGACACACCGTTCAGCCGCTACCTTGCGCTGCCGGTCATCCCGACCGTGCTGGGCTACGACCCGCGGTTGCAGCTGTGCCACGTCGACGATGCGGTGGAGGTGCTCTACCAGGCGTGCCTCGACACACGTCCCGGCATCTTCAACGTCGCCGGCCCCGGCGTGCTGTACCTCTCCCAGGCGGCGCGCATCGCCGGACGGCCGCGCGTGCCGGTCCCGGTGCCGCTCGTTGAATCGGTCGCCGGTGTGTTCCGGCGCGCCGGGGTGGTCGCCGTGCCGACCGACCAGCTGCGGTTCCTGTCGTACGGCCGCGTCGCCGACATCACGCGCCTGCGTGAGACGTTCGGCTACTCGCCGCGCCACCGGGCACGGGAGACGCTGGAAGCCTTCCTGGCCGAGGAGGGCATCACGCCCTTGGTCGATCCTGGGCGGATCCGGTCGTGGGAGCTGTCGGCTGTGCGGGCGATCCGTCGGATCGCGGCAGACGGCGCGCCGGACGTGATGCACGCCTCGAGCGTCCCGAACGGTGGATTGGGTGGTCCTGATGAGCGGGCGTGAGGGCGACCTGGCGGACGTCATCGCGATCGACCGTTCCGTGCGTCGACGCTGCGAGCAGCCGTTGCCGGACGGTCGCCCTTGCCGCAACTGGGCGGGGCCCGGTGGTCGGTGCCGCATCCACGACCCGCAGGCCGGCCCTCCGGGTGACGCGGCCGACGATCCCGGTGCCGCGGGTGACGTCGAGCGGTTCGTCGTCGGACTGCTGCAGTTCCTACGGCGGCGGGTGACCGGCGACTACGACATCGACGTGTTCGGCTTCGACCGGGAGCTCACCGAGCAGGTCATCCTCCCGCTCGCCCGTCCCTTGTACCGCTCGTACTTCCGTGTGCGCACGACAGGGCTGGACAACGTTCCCGAGCACGGGGGTGCGCTGCTCGTCGCCAACCATGCCGGAGCCCTGCCGCTCGACGCGATCATGATCAAGATCGCCCTGCTGGACGACCACCCCGCGGGCCGCAACCTGCGTGAGCTGGCGGCCGATCTCGCCCTGCGCATGCCGATCGTCGGCGAGCTCGCGCGCAAGACCGGCAACACGCTGGCGCACGATGACGACGCCGTCCGCCTGCTGCGCAGCGGGGAGCTGGTGGGCGTCTGGCCGGAGGGCTTCAAGGGCATCGGCAAACCGTTCCGCGAGCGCTACAAGCTGGCGCGCTTCGGCCGCGGAGGCTATGTACGTGTGGCGTTGCGTGCCGGGGTGCCGATCATCCCGGTCGCAATCATCGGCTCCGAGGAGACGTATCCGATCCTCGGCAACGTCCGCTGGCTCGCGCGTCTGCTGAACCTGCCCTACTTCCCGATCACCGCGCAGTTCCCGTGGCTGGGCCCACTCGGCCTGCTGCCGCTGCCGTCGCGCTGGACGGTCGACTTCGGCGAGCCGATCCGGGTCACGGACCTGCCCGCGGACGCCGTCGAGGATCCGATGCTGATCCTCGAGTTGTCGGACCGGGTCCGCGACACGATCCAGCACATGCTGTACCGCAACCTGATGGGTCGGCGCTCGGTCTTCTTCTGAGGCGGGCGCGGCGGGGGGAAACGCAGCCGCCCGTACGCATGACGCAGGGCCGTAGGTGGGTAGGTGGACGGTCCGCGCCGACCGAGATCGTCGATGTCCACCGCGATCGTCCTGTTCACCCGTGACCTGCGGGTCCATGACACCACTGCGCTGGTCGCCACCAGCGCCGAGGCGGACCGCGTCGTTTCATCGTTCGTCTTCGACGACGCGGTCCACCGACCATGGGATCTCGACGACGACGTCCGCGTGGCTCGACCAAACCGGAACCCGTCGTCGACCACGTGGACGCGGTCGAGCGCCTCCGGGCAGCACGTGGGTTGGACCAGCCGCGCACACGATGATCACAGGAGCAAGGCGATGTCGGACACGCAACCGAGTACACGGCCCATCGAGGCGGCGTTCGCCGATGCGGCGCAGGCCGAGCGCGCCGCCGCACAGCTGCAGGAGCACGGCATCCCGCCGGACCGCATCGACGTCGAGCACGGCGCGACCGCCGCGCCCGGCCGCACCGCTGCGGAGGACGCCGAGACCGTCCGGCGGATGGCCGGCTCGTGGTGGGTCGGCGTGCTCGTCGGCGCCGTGGTCGGCGGCGTGATCGGCGCGATCATCGGCGCCGTGGTCGGTGGCGTCGGCAGCGGCGTGTTCTGGGGCCTGGCGTTCGGATGCGGTGGCGCCGGTGCGGGTGCGGGCGCGTTGTACGGCATGTTCACCGGGTTCGCCGGTCGGTCGCGACAGACGCGGGCGCTCGGCGACGAGCACCGCCCCGAGCTGGCCGACGCGGTGCGGTTGATCGTTGCGGCCGAGGCCGGTCAGATCGACACAGTGCGCCGCATCGTCCGGGACAAGGGCGGCGAGCTCACGTAGGTCGTCGGTGGGCGATCCCACGTGGTGCGCGCGGGGCGGCTCGGCTTAATGGGGAGACCTGTCAACGTATGGCGGGTGTTGTCTCCCCGGTTGCCCGGGCGCGGACGCTAGTGGGGAGACCTGTCAACGTGTGGCGGGTGTTGTTTCCCCGGTTGCCCGGGCGCGGACGCTAGTGGGGAGACCTGTCAACGTATGGCGGGTGATGTCTCCCCGGTGGACGGATGCGGCGGCAACTGCCGGGGTGGACGTCAGCGCGCGAGCAGCAGCTGGACCGCCATTGCCCCGACGATGACGATCAGCAGCACGGTGATGGTAATGGTGGTCGCGGGGCGCATGCTCACCTCTGCGGGGCGGGGCTGTGGGGTCGGCCGGCCCGCCGGTAGTCGTCGCCGGTCACGCCGATGCCCGTTTCGTCCAGCGCGAGCTCCTCGGCGATGCGTTGCGCGTCGGGGTCGGCTTCGTGATCCGCAGCGGGTAGCTCGCCACGCAGCCAGCGTTCGGCCTTGTGTCGCTCGCCGTCGAGGAAGCGCACGAGATCATCGCGGTCGTCGGCGTACGGTCGGATGTCCAGCTCGAGCGTGATCGTGCCCGTGTAGCCGCTCCTGCCGACGTGCGCAAGGAACCGGTCGATCGGCAGGACCCCGGTGTCGAGCGGGGCGTGGCTGTCCTTGCCGTTGCCCAGGTTGTTCGATACGTGTAGGTGGGCGACCCGGTCGGCGAGGACGTGCCAGGCGGCGAACAGGTCGACGCCGCTGACCGCGAAGTGGCTGGTGTCGAACACGACGTGCCGGTACGCGGCCATCTCGCCGGGTTCCACGACCGACGAGAACGGCACGCCCCACAGCGGGTACAGGTTCTCCATTGCGAATCGCAGGAGACGCGCATCGGCCTCGTCGGCGGCCTCCGACCGCGCCCACTCGGCGTGCGCCCGCTCCCAGCGCATGGGTGGGTGCGCCACCAGCGTGTGGGCGCCCACCTCGTCGGCCAGTTCGAGAGCCCGCCGGGACTTCTCGACGTAGTTGGCGCTGAAGACATTGCGCAGGAACAACATGTAGGGACCGTGCACAACCGGTACGGACAGGCCGGCCTCACGGGCGAAGTTGCAGATCTTGTCACTGTCGCGCGTCTCGGCGCTCTGCGAGAACAGCACCTCGACGGCCGAGTAGCCGGCGGCGGCGAACACGTCCATCGTCCAGCCAAGTGGGCTGAACATGAACGGTCCAGTGGCGCCGAGCACCTGCGGGGAGGTCGTCATGATCGGTGGCCCGCCGCTACGCTCGCCGGCGTCGCCTCGTGACCTGCTGCTGCGTTGCTCGCGGTCATGGTGCCAGGCTAGCGAGCGCGCCCGCGTCACCGTGCACCGTGGCGGACTCCATGGAAAGGCCGAGCACGTGACCGACCGACGCCCGAGGATCACCGTCTACACGAGGCAGGGCTGTCACCTGTGCGAGGACGCGATCGCGATCGTCAGGCGGGTGGCAGCGGGGCGGGGGGACATCGACCTCGTCGACATCGACGGCGACCCCGAACTGTTCGAGCGCTACACCGTCCGGGTGCCGGTCGTGGCGGTCGACGACGTCGAGATCGCCGAGTATCAGATCGCGCCGGAACAACTCGAGTGGGCGCTGCGCTGAGTGCGTGTCCGCGTGCCGACGACGTCAGGTTCGCGCGGGCGGGTTGGGAGGGTTCGAGGAGGAACGCAGCGTCCTTTGAGGGGGCGGGTCCGCGCGCCTACGCTGGGGGAGTCCAGCGCAGCGCGTCGGAGGCTGTCCGTGTCCGCTCGTCAGATCCCCGAGGCCAGCGTTTCCCGGCTGCCCGTGTACCTGCGGGCACTCGTCGACCTGGCCGAGCGGGGCGTGCACACGGTCTCGAGCGTCGCGCTCGCTGAGGCCGCGGGCATCAACTCGGCGAAGATCCGCAAGGATCTGTCCTACCTGGGTTCGTACGGCACCCGTGGCGTCGGCTACGACGTCGAGTACCTGATCCACCAGATCAGCCGCGAGCTGGGGCTCGAGCAGGACTGGGCGACCTGCATCGTCGGCATCGGCAACCTCGGCCACGCACTCGCGCGGTACGCCGGGTTCAGCGAGCGCGGCTTTCGTATCGCGGCGCTGTTCGACGCGGACGTCTCCAAGGTCGGCGAGCGGCTCGACGGCCTGACGATCACGCACATGGACGACATGGACCGCGTGATCAAGGAAGAGGAGATCACGATCGGCATCGTCGCCGTCCCGGCGCGCAACGCGCAGTACGTCGCCGACCGCCTGGTCGCTGCGGGCATCACCTCGATCCTCAACTTCGCCCCCACCGTGCTGGCGGTGCCCGACCACATCAGCCTGCGCAAGGTCGACCTGTCGATCGAGTTGCAGATCCTGTCGTTCTACGAGCAGCGCAAGGTCGCGCAGGAATCGGTGCTGCGGGGCACCACACGCCGCCGCCTCGAAGCGGCGGAGCGCGACGCGGAGATCTGACGTCCGGTCATGACGGATGACGACCCGCCCCCGGGCGGCATCCCGCTGCTGATCCATCCGTCCCGCCTGCGGGTCCTCTCCGTGGGCGGAGGTGATGTCGCCGCCGCCAAGCTGTTCGGGCTGCTCGATGGGGGCGCACACGTGCGCGTCGTCGCGCCGCAGGTCTGCCATCGGATCCACGACGCTGCGGAACGCGCGCTGCTGCAGTGGATCCCGCGGGAGTATGCGGCGGACGACATCGGTGACGCCCACCTCGTGATCGCCGCCACCGACGTCCCGGGTGCCAATGCCGCGGTGGCCGCCGATGCGGACGCCGCAGGACGGATGTGCATCCGCGTCGACGACGGTCGCGCCGGGACGGCGGCGATGATGGGTGCCGTGCATCGCGGGCCGCTTGTGCTCGGTGTCGCCACGACCGGGGCTGCGCCCGCACTGACCCGCCTGATCCGCAGCGAGCTGGCGGACGCTTACGGTCCTGAGCACGCCGAACTGGTCGCGCTGGCCGGCGAGCTCCGGAGTGACGAGCGGGTCGCGACCGCCCTGGCTGCGCTGGGCGTCGCGGACCGCCGCGCGCGTTGGCGCGCGTTGTACAGCCCGGATATCCTCGGCCACATCCGGGCCGGACGTCTCGATCAGGCAAAGGAAGCTGCGTTCGCGTGTCTGTTGTCGTCGTCGGACTGAACCACCGGCACGCCTCCGTTGACCAGCTCGAGCGGTTGGCGGTGTCCGCCGAGCAGGCGCCCAAGGCGCTGCGGTCACTCACCGAGCGACCGCACGTCGCCGGGGCCGTCGTGCTCTCGACGTGCAACCGCGTCGAGGTGTACGCGCTGGTCCACCGGTTCCACGGCGGCATCGCCGACCTACGCAACTTCCTGTGCGAGTGGGGCGGATTCGCCCCCGAGGACCTCGACGGACTGACGTACGAGTACCACGATGAGCGGGCGGCGTCGCACCTGTTCTCCGTCGCATGTGGGCTCGACTCGGTGGTCGTGGGCGAGCGTCAGGTGGCGCGTCAGGTGAAGCAGGCGCTGCTGACGGCGCGGTCCGAGCAGGCCTGCGGATCCCGCCTGGGGCTGGTCTTCGAGCGGGCGCTGCGGGTGGCGCGGCGTGTGCGCACCGGAACGCGGTTGTCCGAGACCGCGTCGTCGATGCTGGACGCGGGCATCGCCGCCGCGCGTGCGCACACCGGTCCACTGGCGCAGCGCACGGTGCTGCTGGTCGGGGCGGGCAAGATCGGCGCGATGGCCGCCCGTTCACTCGAGCCACCCGCGGTGCAGCGCCTGCTGGTCACCAACCGCACACCGGATCGCGCGGACCGGCTGGTCGAGCGCGGCGCGGTCGCCGTGCCGCTCGACGAGCTGTCCGACGCGCTCGGATCGTCCGATCTGGTCATCAGCTCGACCGCGTCGCGGTATCCGATCATCACCCGTGCCGTGCTCGACGACGTGATGCGCCGGCGGCCGGACCGTCCGCTGGTCATCGTCGATCTGGCGGTGCCCCGTGACGTCGCCGGCGACTGCCGCGACGTGCCGGGCGTGACCGTGCTCGATGTCGACGCCGTGTCGGCCGCCGTCACCGCAGACGACGCGACCCACGACACCGGCGAGGCCGGGAACGGTGGCGCCGCCGCCGAGGTCGACCGCGCGCGGGCGCTGGTGGCCGAGGAGGTCGCGGCGTTGACGGCCTGGCAGCGCGCCCGGCCGGTCGAGCCCACCGTCGCGGCGCTGCGGCGACGGGCCGAGGACGTCCGCGCGTCCGAGCTCGCGCGGCTGGCGTCCCGGCTGGGAACCCTGGACCAGCGACAGCGCGAGGCGGTCGAGCAGTTGACGCGCGGCATCGTCAGCACGCTGCTGCACGAACCCACGGTGCGGCTCAAGGCGGCGTCCGACGGCGACGACGCGGCCCACCAGGCGGAGGTCGTGCGCCACCTGTTCGATCTCGACGACGTCGTCGACGACGCCTGAGCGGCCCGGGCATGCTGCGCATCGCGACACGCCGTTCGGCGTTGGCGCGCGCCCAGGCGACACAGGTGGGCCTGGCGCTCGGCGGCGACTTCGAACTGGTGCCATTGGCGACCACTGGCGACCTGCACCCCGACCAGGCGGTGGAGGCCTTCGAGACCAAGGGACTGTTCGTCGACGCGATCCGCGCGGCGGTCGCCGACGGGACGTGTGATCTCGCCGTGCACTCCGCCAAGGACCTGCCGGGCGACCCCGTCGACGGGCTGAGCATCGGCGCCTATCCGCGCCGTGAGGACCCTCGCGACGTGCTCGTCACCGGCGACGGACATCTGCTGCGGTCGCTGCCATCGGTCGCGACCGTCGGGACGTCCAGCGCCCGCCGGAAGCTCCAGCTCCTGCGCGTGCGCCCCGATCTGCAGGTCCTGGCGATCCGCGGCAACGTCGACACACGGCTGCGCAAGGTGGTCGACGGCGAGCTGACCGCGGTGGTGGTCGCCCTCGCCGGCCTGCGGCGGCTGTACACGGATCCGTCGATCGGCGGGATCGGCCCGCTGGGCCTGCCACTGAAGGCGGTGACCCTCGAGCCGGGAGAGTGCCTGCCGGCACCTGCGCAGGGTGCGCTGGCCGTCGAGTGCCGCGCCGACGACGACGCGACGTTGGCCGCCCTCGCGACGATCGACGATCCGGCGACCCGGGCGGCGGTCGCCGCCGAGCGCGCGTTCCAGCGCACGCTCGGTGGCGGGTGCCTCACGCCGATCGGTGCGCTCGCCACGGTCTCGGGCGACACGATCGAGCTGGCGGGCATGCTCGCCGATCCCGTCCGCCGGCGGGTGGTGCGCCAAACGGCTTCGGGTCCCGTGGACGCCCCGACTGACGTGGCGCAGTCGCTCGCGGGACGGATCCTGCAGCTCGGCGGCGACGCGATGCTGCGCAACATCGACCAGCAGGTGCGGGCAGGCCATGTGGGATGAGGCGGCCGGCCTCGCCGGCCCGCCCGCCGAACCGGGCACCGTGCACCTGGTCGGCGGCGGCCCCGGCGACCCCGCACTGCTGAGCCTGCGCGCGGCGCACCTGCTGTCTACCGCGACCGTCGTCGCCTATGACCGGTTGGCGCCGGCCGAGGCGCTCGCGCTGTGCAGCACTGACGCGCGACTGGTCTTCGTGGGCAAGTCGCCGGATCGCCACGCGCTGTCGCAGGACGAGATCAACGCCCTGCTCGTGCGGGAGGCGGCCACCGGCGAAGCGGTGGTCCGCTTCAAGGGCGGCGATCCGTTCGTGTTCGGCCGCGGCTCCGAGGAGGCACAGGCGTGCCGTGCCGCCGACGTCCCGTACGAGGTCGTGCCCGGGGTCACGTCCGCGATCGCAGGGCCCGCGTATGCCGGCATCCCGGTGACGCACCGCGGCCTGGCCCCGGCGTTCGCCGTCGTCACCGGGCACGAGGACCCGACCAAGGACGCCACGCAGGTCGACTACGACGCACTGGCGGCGTTCCCCGGCACGTTGGTGCTGCTGATGGGCGTGGGCCGGATCGGTGCGATCGCGTCGGCGCTGCAGGCGGCGGGCCGCGCGGCGCGCACACCGGTCGCCGTCGTGCAGTGGGCGTCGACGCCCCGTCAGCGGACCGTCGTGGCGTCGTTGGAGACCGTCGCGGAGCGCATCGCCGAGGCCGGGGTGTCGTCGCCGGCGGTGATCGTGGTCGGCGACGTGGCGGCGCTGCATCATCAACTTGCGTGGTTCGAGGGCTCCGGGGTCGACTCGGTCACCGACCGGCGACCGCTGCACGGACGTCGCGTGCTCGTGCCGCGCACCCGTCAGCAGGCGAGCCAGCTGTCCGCCCGGCTGCGCGCGCTCGGTGGCGAACCCGTGGAGGCACCGACGATCGCGATCGAGCCGACGCGTGCACCCGAGGCGCTGGCGCAGAGGGTCGCCGAGGTCGCCGACGGCGCCTACGACTGGATCGCCTTGACCAGCGTCAACGGCGTGGCCGCGCTCTGGGATCAGATCATCGCGCTCGATGCGGACGCGCGCCTGCTGTCCCGTGTGCGCCTCGCGGCCGTCGGATCGGGCACCGCCGCCGCTCTGGCCCGGCACGGCCTGGTAGCCGATCTGGTGCCCGAGCGCTACACGACGCGCGGGCTCGCCGACGCGTTGATCGCCGCGGACGACCCCTCACGGGTGCTGCTGCCCCGCGCCGACATCGCCACGCCGACCCTGGCGCAGGCACTGCTCGAGGCCGACTGGGACGTCGTCGAGGTCGAGGCGTACCGCACCCGGCGGGTCGACGGCCTCGATGCGGACGCGCACGACGCGCTGCGTGCCGGGGCGATCGATGTGGTTGCGTTCGCGTCGTCGTCAACGGTGCGCAACCTCGTCGACCTGCTGGACGGTCCGTTGCACGACTCCGTCCGGGTCGCGTCGATCGGGCCGGTCACCTCCGAGACCTGCCGTCAGCTCGGTCTCCGCGTGGACGCCGAGGCGACGCCGCACGACATCGACGGACTGGTCGACGCCGTCGTTGCGGCCGCCCGCGAACCGGTCAGGTCGTAGCCAGGCGGCGGCGGGCAGGAGAACCAGGGCGGGGGAGAGGAAGGCGCAGCGACTGACGGAGTGGCCTGAGCCGCACCGATCGGCGTCCAGGACTGTCGTACACGTGTCGTAGGTTGCCGGCATGGGCATCTGCACACCACATCCGTCGCCCGAGGAGACCTGCGATGCGTACACGCCTGGCAGTGCTGCTGATGCTCGCCCTGTTCCTGCTGTCGGCCTGCGCCAACACCGTCGAGGGTCTGCAGGAGGACACCAACCAGAACATCGACGAGGCCCAGGAGGAGGTCCTGCAGGACGACGGCGAGTAACGTCGCGGGCGGGGCGCACGACAACACGATGCGCCGCGACTAGGCTCACGATCATGCAACCCGCACCGTTCCCGCACGCCCGACCACGCCGCCTGCGCCGGACGCCGGCGCTGCGGACGCTGGTCCGCGAGACCACGTTGACGCCGGACCGCCTCGTCGCCCCGCTGTTCGTCAAGGAGGGCATCTCCGAGCCTCGGCCCGTCGACTCGATGCCCGGGGTCGTGCAGCACACGGTTTCGAGCCTGTGCGACGAGGTCAAGGACCTCCGCGCGGCCGGCGTCGGCGCGGTGCTGCTGTTCGGCGTGCCGGCGCACAAGGACGCCGAGGGGTCCCAGGCCTGGAACGACGATGGGATCCTCCAGCAGGGGCTGCGCGCGCTCCGCGACGATCACGGCGACGGCCTCGTGCTGATCGCGGACACCTGCCTCGACGAGTACACGTCGCACGGTCACTGCGGTCCACTGCGGAACGACGGCACCGTGGACAACGACGCCGCCAACCAGGCGTACGGGCGCGCTGCGGTCAGTCAGGCCACCGCGGGCGCGGACATGGTGGCGCCGTCCGGGATGATGGACGGCCAGGTCGGCGTCATCCGCCATGCCCTTGACGATGCGGGGCACGCGGAGTCCGCCGGGATCATGGCGTACTGCACCAAGTACGCCAGCGCGTTGTACGGGCCGTTCCGCGACGCCGCCGAGTGCGCCCCGCAGTTCGGCGACCGCACGACCTACCAACTCGACCCGGCCAACGGTGACGAAGGCGTGCGCGAGGCGCTGGCCGACGCAGCGGAGGGCGCCGACGTGCTGCTGGTCAAGCCGGCCGTGGCGTACCTCGACCTGGTGTGGCGGGTCAAGCAGGAGACCGGCATGCCGCTCGCCGCGTATCACGTGTCCGGCGAGTACGCGATGATCCACGCCGCCGCCGAGCGAGGCTGGCTCGACGGGGACCGCGCGATGGCCGAGGTGCTGACGTCGGTCGCGCGCGCCGGCGCGGATCTGGTGATCACCTACGCGGCGGGGTGGATGGCGCGCCGCCTGACGAGTGTCTGACACGGGCCCGGCCGGACCCCACGGCGTCGTCGAGGCGCACATCGCGGCGTTCAACGCAGCGGACCTGCCGGCCGTCATGGCCGACATCGCCGACGACGCGGTGTTCTCCGTCGGCGAACAGACGGCCATCGGTGCCCGTGCGATCCGTGCGCTGTTCGCGGACAGCTTCGCGTCGCCGGTCACCGCACGCCTGACGGTGCAACGCATCGTCATCGATGGTGACACGGTGGCATGTGAGCTGACGGAGCAGCTGACCGTCGACGGCGCCGCGCACGACATCGCTGTCGCCGCCTTCTACACCGTCCGCGACGACCGGCTCGTTCGCGTACGCATCTACCGGGACCTCCCTGCGGCCTGACATCGCGCCGCGCACCGGTCGTGCGGCCGGCCGGTCTCCGTCAACCTGAGCGGGGGCCGGCTTTCTGCATGTTCCGATCACGGACGGGACGCCCGTCAACGCGGGGTCGTGTGGCGGAGCATTGCGCGAACGGGCATCGCGGGACGATGGTCCGGTGGCAACGAGGCGGTCGACACGCTGGCCGATTCGACGTGGGTGCGCGGGGCCCCGCGCACCGTCGCGCACTAGGCTCGGCGATGCCCGCTCGAACGAGGAGTCAGACGCCATGCGGTACCGCCAGCTCACACCGGACATCGATGTCAGCGAGATCGGCTTCGGCAACTGGACGGTGACGACGGGGTGGTGGGGCGACTACACCGAGGCCGAGGCGATCGACCTGCACCGCGCCGCCTTCGACGCCGGCATCACGTTCTTCGACACGGCCGACGCCTACGCCGAGGGTTACGCCGAGCAGGTGCTCGGCAAGGCGCTGGCCGGCGTGCGCGATCAGATCGTGATCGGTACGAAGTTCGGCTACGACATCTCCGACGCGTCGACCGCCAGCCGGCGCGGCCAGCAGGAACGCGCGAAGGACTTCTCACTCGACGGGGTCCGCCGGGCACTCGATGACAGCCTCCGTCGTCTCGGGGTCGAGCACATCGACGTGTGGCAGCTGCACAACCCGCGGATGCCCCACATCGATGACGACGCGCTGTTCGAACTGCTGGACGATGCCCGCCGCGCGGGCAAGATCCGCGCCTTCGGCGTTGCGCTCGGCCCCAAGATCGGCTGGCTCGACGAGGGCGTCCACGCCATGCGCACCCGCCAGGTGCCGGCCGTGCAGATGATCTACAACCTGCTCGAGCAGTCGCCGGGCCGCGAGCTGCTGGATGTCGCCGCCGAGACTGGCACGCAGATGATCGTGCGGGTTCCCCACTCCAGCGGGATGCTCGAGGGCAACCTGACCGTCGACACCGTGTTCGACAAGACCGATCACCGCCGACATCGTCCCCGGAGCTGGCTGGTCGAGGGCGTACAGAAGGTCGGCACGCTCGACTTCTTGAAAGAGCCGGGGCGCACGCTCGGGCAGGCGGCGCTGCGCTGGATGCTGGCCGACGACCACGTCGCGACGACCCTGCCCAACATCTACGGCCGCGATCAGATCGCGGAGTTCGCGGGCGCGTCCGACACGCCGGACCTCACCGCCGACGAGCTCGCACGTGTCGCCGCGCTGTACGCCGACAACTTCGGCGTGACGCACATGTCGGACCAGACGACGAAGGTGAACGCCTGACGCACCCGGTGCACTGGGGAGAGTTGTCAACGCGGGGCGGTGGATTGTTCCCCCGGTCGTGGGCGTCGCGCGCCATCTGGGGAGAGTAGTCAACGCGGGGCGGTGGATTGTTCCCCGGTCGTGGGCGTCGCGCGCCATCTGGGGAGAGTTGTCAACGCGGGGCGGTGGATTGTTCCCCGGCTGACGTGGAAGTTCGCGAACGAGGATCAGTGCGATGACGACATCCGAGCAGGCGGCAAGGTCGGCGGAGCTGTTCGCCCGCGCCCAGCGGGTGATCCCCGGTGGGGTCAACTCGCCGGTCCGGGCGTTTCGTGGCGTGGGTGGCACGCCCCGGTTCATCGCCCGTGGTGACGGGGCGTACCTGTACGACGTCGATGGACGCCGCTACATCGACTACGTGAACAGCTGGGGCCCGCTGATCCTGGGCCACGGTCGCCGCGAGGTGGTCGACGCCGCGCGGGACGCGCTGGAGCGTGGGTCGAGCTTCGGCGCGCCGACGGAGGCCGAGGTGGCGCTGGCCGAGGAGATCGTCGCGCGCGTGCCCGGTGTCGATCAGGTGCGGTGCGTGTCCAGCGGCACCGAGGCCACGATGAGCGCGATCCGGTTGGCGCGCGGTGCGACGGGGCGCCCCAAGCTGGTCAAGTTCGCGGGCCACTACCACGGCCACAGCGACGCGCTGCTGGCCGCTGCGGGCAGCGGCGTCGCCACGTTCGGCCTGCCGGACTCGCCCGGCGTCACGCCGGGCGCGGCCGCCGACACGATCGTCGTGCCCTGGAACGACTCCGAGGCGATCGACGCCGTGTTCGCCCGGGTCGGGGCGCAGGTCGCTGTCGTCATCTGTGAGCCCGTCGCGGCCAACATGGGCGTCGTGCCGCCGGAGCCCGGCTTCCTGCAGCACCTGCGCGACGTCACCCGCGCACACGGTGCTCTGCTGCTGTTCGACGAGGTGATGACCGGGTTCCGTCTCGCGCGTGGCGGCGCGAGTGAGGTCTACGGCATCACGCCGGACCTCGTCGCGCTCGGCAAGGTCGTCGGCGGAGGGTTCCCCCTCGCCGCGTTCGGAGGCACCGCCGACGTCATGGCGCAGCTCGCGCCGGTCGGTCCCGTGTATCAGGCCGGCACGCTGTCGGGCAACCCCGTCGCGGTCGCCGCCGGGCTCGCGCAGCTGCGCCTGCTCGACGACGACGTCTACGCGGGTCTCCGGGCGCGTGCGGACCGCGTGCTGGACGGCTTCGCGAAGGCGTTCGCCGAGCACGGCGTGCCCGCCCAGCTGCAACGGGTGCGCTCGCTCGCCGGCGTGTACTTCGCCGACGCCCCCGTCCGCGACTTCGATCAGGCGCGTGCCGCCGACCACGCCCGCTACGCTCGCTTCTTCCACGGCATGCTGGAGCGGGGGGTGTACCTCCCGCCGTCGGGCTACGAGGCGTTCTTCTTCAGCCTCGCCCAGTCCGACGAAGACCTCGAAGCGACAGTGGGCGCGGCCGCTGAGGTGGCCACGACCCTGTAGGCCGCGCCGATCGAGGGCTTGCACACCTGCGACTGGCCGGCGTGTCGCCCGTGGTCCGCGGTGGCTGCTGCGGCACATGCCGCCTGGTGGACCGTGCCACGTCCACCCTCGGTGGAGCGGCGACGACCGCGCACGCGCGCTGGTGCGATCAGCGCCGTAGCGATCCGTCCCGCCAATCGTAGGCTGGCAGGCGCTCCTCACTGCGTCGTCGGGTCAGCGGATGTCCAACGCGCACATCACCCACTGCAACGTCGCGACGCCGCGCTCGAAGGTCGTCGGCAACGGCATCGTGCAGACCGCGATCGACAAGCACCCCACAGACGGGCCGGTCGAGGTCGACATGGAGGGCTTCGTCACCGACCAGGTCGGTGACACACGGCACCACGGCGGCAACGAGCAGGCGCTGTACGCGTTCGCGGGCGAGGACTACGACCACTGGGAGCGCGAGCTCGGGCGTGCGCTGCGGCCAGGGACCTTCGGTGACAACCTCACGACCCGCGGAATCGACGTCAACGCCGCCCTGATCGGTGAGCGCTGGCGCATCGGGACCGTCACCGTCGAGGTCAGCGGCCCGAGGATCCCGTGCGCGACATTCGGGGCACAGGTGGGGGAGCAGGCCTGGCCGAGGCGCTTCGGTGCGCTGGACCGCACAGGTGCGTACCTGCGCGTCATCGCTCCGGGGCGGATCGGTCCCGGTGACGAGATCATCGTGCTCGACCGCCCCGACCACGACGTGACCGTGTCCGACACCCACCGGATCCACCGCCGCGACCGCGGTGAGGCGGCCCGTCTGATCGACCTGCCCGGCCTGGTGTCGTCCATGGCCGCCTGGGCCCGCCGACAGGCCTTCGCGGCGGGCTGACCCCCCGACCGTGTGGCCGCCGTCGTCGCGCCCGACGCCGCCGCTGACGCTCAGCTGCCTGCGCTGCGGTCCTTGGCGCTGATCGCCCGTGGGTCCCAGGTCCCCCGGGCGACCTGGTCACATCGGGACGGATCCGCCGGACGCCCGAGATCGTCGACGTCACGCGGCGCATGGCCGCGCGCGGCGCGCACGTCGTCGCCGTTACCAACGACGACACGAGCCCCCTCGCCACCGTGAGCCACAGCGTCGTCCACCTGGAGGCGGGACGCGAGCGTGCCGTGCCGGCGACCAAGACGTTCACCGCGCAACTGCTCGGCATGGCGGTGATCGCCGACGCCGTCGGCACCGTGCCCTGGGAGGACGATGACTGGGACCGGCTCCCGCACGCCGTCAGCGATGTGCTCGACGACGCCGCCGCGCTCGACACCCCGGCCGCCCGCATGGACCAGGTCCCGGGTCTGCTGGTGACCGGGCGCGGGTTCCTCCTCGCGATCGCCCTGGAGGCTGCGCTCAAGCTCAAGGAGTGCGCCGGGCTGCTCGCGCAGGGGTACTCGACCGCCGATCTGCGTCACGGCCCGATCGCCGTCGTCGAGCGCGACTTCCCGGTCATCGTGCTGTCGTCGCGCGGCGCCACTGCCGCTGACACGGCCGAGCTCATGGCCGAGCTGGGTCAGCGCGCTGCACGCCTCGTCGAGATCGGTCAGCGCGACGAGGCCGACGTCGCTGTTCCTTCCCGGGTACCCGAGGGGCTCGCGCCGGTCCTGACCGCCGTCCGCTGCCAGCAGCTTGCGCTGACGGCGGCGCGCCGTCGCGGTCTGGACCCTGATCACCCCGTTGGGCTGTCCAAGATCACCCGGACCCGCTGACTGCAGGAGGGCCGGCGAGCAGGTCGATGAGCTGTGCGGCGTTGCGCACGCCGTAGTCGGCGTAGCAGTTGTTGAAGATGGCGTGGGTCTCCGATGCCGACTCCGCCAGCTCGGCGACCTTCGGCGCCCACTCCCGCAGTTCCTCGCGCTCGTACAGGTAGCGGAACCGCTCGGCGGCCGAGATGCCGCGCGCCTCCCACGTGTCGGCATTGTGGCCGTGGAAGCGCACGACGGCCAGGTCGGACGTCACGGCCAGCACGGGCGGGACCGAGGAGTCGAAGCCCTGCGGCTCGTCCACGCACACGTACGCCAACCCGTGGTTCTCCAGCTGGCGCAGTGTCCTGGGGCCGCTCTCGCCGGAGAACCAGCTGGCATGGCGGAACTCGACGGCCACGTCGTACTCCGGCAGGCGGTCGGCGAGCGAGTCGAGGAAGCGACGGTTGTCACGGCGGTTGGTGAACCACTTCGGGAACTGCAGGAACACGGCGCCGAGCTTGCCGGCCGAGTGCAGCGGCAGCAGCGCGTCCGCGAACCGCTCGAAGGCCAGGTCCACGCCCGCCTCGGGCAGGTGGGACAGGTAGATCGACGACCGCTCCGCGTGCTCGGCGGGCAGCAGCGCCAGCACGTCGTCCCACACCGCGTCGCGCCGCGCCGGGTGGTGGGTCAGCAGCGCGAACGCCTTGACGTCCATGCGGAAGTCCGCGGGCGTCCGGTCCGTCCACAGGCCGGCCAGCTCCCGTGACGGCGGGTGGTAGTAGGTCGCGTCGACCTCGACGACGTCGAACTGCGAGGCGTAGTACCGCAACCGCTCCTCGGCCGACATCGTCTTCCGCGGGTACCAGTCGCTGTCGCGGGTCAACGTGGGGTCGGTCCACGATGCCGTGCCGACGCGGATGCTCATGGTGCCCCCGTGGTCAGTGCGCGCACGCCGCATCCTAGGGTGACCACGCGACGTCGCTGTCGCGGTGGGCCGCAAGGCGTCGCGGCCGCTCCGCGTGGCCCTGCGACGGCGGCGTGATCTCCGTGCCGGTCCGATCAGGAGCGCAGCGCGTGGTGGCAGCGCAGGATCGCATCGACGGACCGGTCGACGTCGCCCGGGTCGGTCTGCCAGTTCGAGACCGAGATGCGCATCAGGTGCTCGCCGCGCCAGGTGGTGCCGCTCATCCAGCACGTCCCGTCGTCCTGCACGGCGGCGATCAACCGGCCGACGTCGATGTCGTCGAACCCGACGAGCACCTGGTTCAACACGACAGTGGGTCTTGGCCGGAGGTCCGCCGCGTGTTTCGTGGAACCAGGCTCTACGAAGTTGCGGATGTGGACGCCCGGCTGCGCGCCGAGCAGCTCCGCGAACCGTTGCGCCATGGCGCAGCCGCGCTCGACCATGTCGATGACGCCCTGGCGGCCCAAGGACCGCAGCGCCGCCCAGACCGGCACACCGCGTCCGCGCCGGGAGAACTCGGGTGTCCACGTCACGGCGTCCCGCGTGCCTTCGCCGAACTGCAGATAGGTCGACTGGTGGGGATCGGTGCCCAGCGCCGCGGCATGGCTGGCGGGGTGCGCGGTCACCGCGAGCCCGGCGTCGTAGGGGACGTTGAGCCACTTGTGCGCGTCCACGGCCCAGGAGTCGGCACGATCGACCCCGTCGGTCTCATCGCGCAACCGGGGCAGGCACGCGGCCCACAGCCCGAAGGCGCCGTCGACGTGGAGCCAGGCACCGTGGTCGTGTGCGATGTCGCTGAGCGGGCCGACGGGATCGAGCGCCCCGGTGTTCACGTTGCCCATCTGCGCGCACACGATCGCCGGGCCCGCGACGTCGCCGAGAGCCGCCGCGAGGGCGTCCGGGACCATCGCGCCATCAGCGTCGACATCGACGAGCACAGGTCGGGCGCCGAGGCCGACCTGACGCATCGCCCGGTCGATGGACGAGTGCCGTTCGCGCCCCGCCAGCACCGTGACCTCGGGGCCGCCGGCCAGCCCGTCGAGCTCGACGTCCCAACCGGCGGCGGCCAGCACGTGGTGGCGCGCGGCCAGCAGTGCGGTGGTGTTCGCCATCTGCCCGCCGGTCACGAACGCCATCGACGCATCGGGCGGCAGCCGCAACAGGTCGAGCAGCCACGTGCGCGCCACCTCCTCGGCGACGGCCGCGACCGGCCCGATGACGTACAGCCCCGCGTTCTGGTCCCAGACCGGCGTCAGCATGTCGGCTGCCATCGCCGCGGGCAGCGCGCCACCGACCACGAACCCGAAGAACCGTGCCGAGGATGTGGCGATCGTGCCCCGTTCAGCCGTCGCCGCCAGCAGGTCGAGCACGTCGACCGGATCGGAGGCCCCGTCCGGCAGCGGGCCGCCCAGCGCCTCGCGCAGCTCCGCGGTGTCGGCCGCCGGCCGTACCGGGCGTTCGTCGAGGGACGCGAGGTGGCGCCCGGCGTGCGCGCGGACGTGGTCGAGCAGCAGATCCAGACGCGTGGGGTCGGGGCGTGGCATGGACAGCTCCTGACGATCGCTCGGCCGCACGACCGTGACAGTGTCGCCCAGCTGCCGTGGAGCCTGCCACCGGTCGGTGGCGTGCCATCCTTGGTCCCACGATGTCAACCCCGGACGCCTCCGCCCGCACCGACGCCGCCACCGAACCCGCGCCGCAGCCGTCGACCGGTCGCCGCACGATCGTGCTGCTGGCCGTCGTCGCGGCGCTGATCATGGGCGCGATCGTGGTCGTGGCCGCACTGCGTCCGACGGTAACCGACTCCGTGGGCACGGTGACGGCCGACACGCCGCCCCTGCTCGGCGATGCAGGCGCGATGGTCGGGCGGCCGATCCCCGCCGTGACGCTGCCGCCGTTGGCGGACCTCGGCCCGGCCGGCGGTCTGAAGCTGCCGGCGACGGGGAGGCCGATGGTCATCAACTTCTGGGCCAGCTGGTGCGCGCCGTGCGTCCACGAGATGCCGATGCTGCAGCGTGTGGCCGACGACGTGGGTCTGGCGATGGTTGGCGTCGACTACATCGACCAGGCCGACAAGGCGGTCGCGCTCGCCCGCGAACTGGGCATCACCTACCCGCTCGTCACCGACGCCGACGGCGCGTTCGGGCAGGACGTGCAGCTGCTCGGCACGCCTACGACCCTGATCGTCGACGCGGATGGTGTCGTGCGGCGCCAGCTGACGGGCGAGCTCACCGAACAGCAGTTGCGGGCGGCCGTCGACGACGTGCGGTGACCTCTGCGGACGGCGCGCGTGGTTGGCGTGTTCCAGGGGTGATCGGTACAGTTGCGCTACGCCAACGGGCCGGTGTCGGCGTCTGTTGCGACCCGGCAGCGCCACTGGACAAGCGATGAAAGGCCGAACGTGATCGGGGAGTTCTTCGCCAATCTGCCCGATGCGATCGCCGCTCTGTGGAAC
This sequence comes from Euzebyales bacterium, assembly GCA_036374135.1. Classification (NCBI taxonomy): domain Bacteria; kingdom Bacillati; phylum Actinomycetota; class Nitriliruptoria; order Euzebyales; species Euzebyales bacterium. The sequence continues at coordinate 80,407 of DASUUK010000045.1, read as the reverse complement.
TTCGGCGACGGCCTCATCGGCCTCGTCCTGATGGTGGTCAGCATCGGCATGGTCATCGGCTTCGCCGTGGCCGCCTACGTCCTGCGGGAGAGGCAGGGCTGGCTGTCGGCGCTGTTCGGCTCGATGGCGGTGCTCCTCGGGCTCTGGTGGGCGCTCGGCATCATCCCCTCGGCCTGGGTCTACTTCGCGGACTCGCAGAAGGACCTGCTGGCCGACTCCATCATCCCCAGCCAGATCGTCATCGGTGATCTCGAGTTCGCGACCAACTTCTACAACGTGTTCCGGGACTCGATCGTGATGATCGAGGCCACCATCGTCCTTGCAGCGGGCGCGTGGCTGATCTTCGCGGTCCAGAAGCGTCTTCCCGGCGGACTCGCTGAGGGCGAGGAGAAGGGACCGACCACCGGTGGCTACAAGTAGACAGGACGGACGCACCCGATGGGCCTGACCGACAAGGGACTGCACCCGACGATCTTCGATGACTACCGCATCGAGACCGTCGACGCCGGATGGCTGCAGGAGCGTGTCAAGCCGAAGCGCCACATCGGGCTGACCGCCGAGCTGTGCATCCTGTGCCGGGCGTGTGAAGATGTGTGCCCCTGGGAGTGCATCTGGATGTTGGCGCCCAACATCGTGGCGGACGCCGAGTCCGACGAGGTGATGACCCTGGCGAACACGGCCTCGGCGGTGTTCGTGATCGACGACAACGAGTGCACGCGGTGCGCGATCTGCGTCGAGCGCTGTCCTTCGGACGCGCTCTGGCTGGGTCGCACCAGCGCGTGACGTCCGACGGAGAGACAGGACGAACCGCGTGGCGAACATCCCCAGCGCCGACGAGCTGAAGAAGCGGCTGCAGGACAACGTCATCTACAAGTCGGTGTTCCGGCCCGGCTCGATCTACCGCAAGGGCTACCGCGACACGTCGCGGGACCGCGCGCTCGCCGCGATGAACAACGTGCTCTACCACCTCCACCCGGTCAAGGTGAAGCGGCACGGGCTGAAGCTGACCTACACCTACTGCCTCGGCGGCACCAGCTTCTTCCTGTTCATCCTGCTGACCGTCACCGGCATCTTCCTCATGTTCTTCTACCGGCCCGCCGCCGGTGCCGGCAGCGAGATCGCCTACCTCGACATGCAGAACCTGCGCGCCAACGTCCAGTTCGGCGACCTGGTCCGCAACATGCACCGCTGGGGTGCCCACCTCATGGTCTTCACGACCTTCCTGCACATGGCGCGGGTCTTCTACCACGGCGCCTACAAGCCACCGCGGGAGTTCAACTGGGTCGTCGGGGTGATCCTGCTGCTGATCACCCTGTTCCTCGCGTTCACCGGCTACCTGCTGCCGTGGGACCAGCTGGCCATCTGGGCCGTCCAGGTCGGAACCAGCATGGCGGGGTTCACACCTGTGTTCGGTCAGCAGATCCAGTTCGCACTGCTCGGTGGGGTCGAGATCGGCCCGGAGACGCTGCTGCGCTGGTACGTGCTCCATGTGCTCGCGCTGCCGTTCATCCTGACGATCTTCCTGGCCGTGCACTTCTGGCGCATCCGCAAGGATGGCGGCATCTCGGGACCGCTGTAAGGGAGGTCGACGATGGCTGACGACCCAGGGATCGACCAGGAGACCTTCGACAAGCTGGTCGCGGAGGGCCAACCCGAGCGCGTCGCCCGCGCGAAGGCCAAGGCGGCCGCCGCGCGCAAGGCGCGCGCCGCCGACGCGTCCGCGGGCAACGGTGGTGGGTCCACCGGCGACGGCGGCGGCGAGACGCCCGAGCAGGTGCAGGAGCGCGTCTTCAACGAGCTCGTCGAGGAGGGCCAGCCCGAGCGCGTCGCGCGCGCCAAGGCCAAGGCCGCGGCCGCCCGCGCCAAGCGGGCCGCCGAGTCGGAGTCCAAGCCCGAACCGGCCAAGCAACCCGCCGGGGCAGGCGCCGGTGCCGGCGCCGCACCTGCCGCCGCCACGACCGGCAACGGCGCGAACGGGGCCGGCAACGGCGCGGGCGTCGCCCTCACGCCGGAGCAGCGCCAGCAGCGGGTCGCCGCGGCGCTCGCCGCGCGGACCGAGGGCGGTCCCCACGAGCGCACGGGTGGGCCCGAGACCAAGTACGCGGGCCAGGAGCACACCCACCGCCTGCTGGCGATGGTGCCGCCGACCGGCATCCAGCAGATCCGCGGCAAGCAGGACGACAAGGCCTACACCTGGCCACACCTGCTGACCGCCGAGTTCGTCTGCCTGATGGCGGTCACGGCGTTCCTGTTCGTGTTCAGCGCACTCGCGCCGGCGCCGCTGCGCGAGCTGGCGAACCCGAACGTCACGCCCAACCCCTCGAAGGCGCCCTGGTACTTCCTGGGCCTGCAGGAGATGCTGCGCTACTGGCACCCGATGATCGCCGGGGTCACCATCCCACTGATCTTCGGCCCACTCGGGCTGATAGCGATCCCCTACCTGGACCGCAACCCGTCGATGAGACCGGAGCGGCGCAAGTTCGCCTACATGCTGTTCACGATGTTCCTCGTCGCGTCGGCGTCGCTGACGATCTCCGGGTCCTTCTTCCGCGGTCCCGGGTTCAACTGGACGTGGCCGTGGACCGACGGCATCTGGTTCACCCTGTGAGGAAGGTGGCGTGATGATGCTCGAGATCCTCACCGCGACGGCCGCCGGGCTGGCGGTCCTCACGTGGGTGCTGCGGCGGTCGACGCCCCGGACCGTGCCGGTACGCGTCCGCAGGGACGCCCCGTCGTCCGCGGCGGTGGACCAGTCGCGCGGCGGTGTGCCGGACAGCGGGCGTGGGCCCCGGGCCGACGGCCGCCTGCTGATGGCGGCGCCACCGGACACCGCCACGGGCGCACAGCCCGCGGCACAGCAGACGGCTCCTGCGGCGAAGAAGCCACCCAAACGCAAGCCCAGCGGCCCGAGCCGCCGTCAGTTCCTCAAGTGGGCCAGTGGCATCGGCTGGCTCGGCGTGCTCGTCGGCTTCGGCGGCGCGAGCCTCGCGTTCATCTGGCCGAACCTGCGTGGCGGGTTCGGCGCCCAGATCCCGGTCGGCTCGCCCGACGACATCCTGGGCGAGATCGACGCCAACGAGGGCCGCGTCGAGTTCCCCGAGGCCCGCTCGCTCATCGTGAAGTACGACGAGAGCCAGGACCCCGACGGTCAGTACGCCGACCTGACCAACGGCACCGGCATCATGGCGCTGTACCAGAAGTGCGTGCACCTGGGCTGCAAGGTCCCGTGGTGCGCCGAGTCGCAGTGGTGGGAGTGCCCCTGCCACGGCTCGAAGTACAACCGGTGGGGCGAGTGGCAGGAAGGGCCGGCACCGCGCGGGCTCGACCGCTTCGTCGTGCAGGAGGTCGAGGGGCAGCTCGTCATCGACACATCGGCCGTGATCACAGGACCGTCGCGTTCGGCGGCCGTGTTCAACCAGCCGCCCGAAGGCCCCCATTGCGTCGACGTATGAGGTCACGCGTTCACGCTGACCTGCCACACACGGAAGGACCGATCTGGTGAGCCCTCTGGTAGCCGTTGCGATCCTGGCCCTGGCGGCCGTGCTCGTACCGGTCGTGCTGTACACGCGCAGCTCGCGCGGGCGCAAGCCGTGGATCGAGGACGTCCCCAGCGCCATGCGTCCCGGCTACTCGGACGAGGAGCTCGAGGGCCGCATCCGCATGCGCTACCTGACGTGGGGTGTGGTGCTGACGATCTTCTTCGCGCTCGCCCTGCCGATCTACTGGGTGCTCGAGCAGCAGCGCCTGTCCGAGGAGGTCGAGGGCTTCTTCACCGTTTCGGTCGAGCGGGGTGAGACGCTGTACGCCGAGAACTGCGCGCAGTGCCATGGCGCGGACGCCAGTGGCGGTGGCGCGCCATCGCCGTACAACCCCGACGAGACCTGGCCGGCCCCGAACCTGACCACCATCGCGGCACGCTACGAGAACAACCCGAACATCACCGACGTCCGCGAGTACATCATCAACACCCTCGCGCAGGGTCGCCCCGGCACGCCGATGCCCACGTGGGGTGCGGCGTACGGCGGACCGTGGAACGACCAGCAGATCGAGGAGGTGGCGGACTTCCTCCTCTCGCGGCAGGTCGACGACACCGCCGAGCCGCAGCAGGCGGCGGCGCTCAGCGGACAGGACCTGTTCGAGGGCAACTGTGCGCGCTGTCACGGCCAGGACGGCCAGAGCGGGGAGGGACGACCCGGACCTTCGTTGGTCGGCGTGTTCGAACGCCACGAGCCCGAGACGGTGCTCGGGATCCTGCGGAACGGGATCTACCTCGGCACCGGCGTGACGATGCCGCCATGGCAGAACGGCTACTTCTACCCGACGAGCCCGGGCGAGGACGACGGCCCGGCGGTCTACGAGGACGCGGCCCTCAACAAGATCATCGACTACCTCGAGACGCTGCAGCCCGATGAGCTGCCCGAGGACGCTGGGCAGTACAGCACGCCCGGCGTCGGTGAGGGCGAGGGCGGCCAGTCCGCTTCGGCCGGTGACGGCGAGGGAGACGCGTGATGCTCGCACTGCACAGGGTCGTGCTCGCGGTCGCGGCGGCCGAGGAGTACGTCCCGCCCGACGACTGGCGGGGTGCGATCGCGCTGCCGGCCGCCATCGTCATCTTCTTCGGCGCGATCTTCCTGCTGCTCAAGAGCAACCTGGGCACCCGTCGCGCCTACCTCGTCGAGGCGTCCACGTTCTTCGGGTTCATGTTGATCCTGAGCCTGTTCTGGGGCTTCGGTGCACCCGGCACGCCACGCAACACGGGACCGCAGTCGCTGCCGGGCCAGCCGGCCGACTACTACACGCCGAAGTGGGTCGCCTTCGCCCCCGACAGCACGTTGGCGCAGGAGCGCTTCGGTGTGGTCAACCAGTTCCCGGAGGGCTTCCAGGAGGAGGCCGGCAGTGCTGGCGCTGAGGAAGGTGCCGACGGCGCCCAGGAGGGCGGCGGCGAGGGCGAGGCCGACACTGAAGGCGCCGACGACAGCGCAGCCGGCGGTGCCGACGAGATCGGGGCGTTCTTCCGCGAGGAGCGAGGCGGCGAGCAGTTGATCGGCGACGACTGGGTCGTCGCCGGAGCACCGCTCGTGGCGACCGCGGAGGGCGGCGAGAAGGTTGTCGGCGCGACCTTCGCCAAGCCGTTCGCGTTCGACGACGCGGGCGAGGTCCCGACCGGTCCGGACGGGCAGCCGCTGTTCAGCGAAGAGGACGTCGGGCAGCCGATCCCCGAGGACTTCGAGGTGCCGGCAGGTGCGGACAGCGCTGTGACCGAGCTGCTGACCCCCGAGACCTACACGGCGTTCGCGTTCTTCGATCCCGGGTTCGCGTTCTTCCCGTCGCTGGTGATGATCATCATCTCGTTCGTCGGGTTCGTCCTGCACGCGTTGCTGCTGGGCTGGGACGAGAACCGCGAGAAGGAACGCAACGTCGAGGAGCTCGTCATCGAGCGCGAGCCGGTGGGCGCCAGCCGCTAGTTCCCGGGAGACGTGGCACGTGGCGCCGGACGCCCGCGGCCTAGACTGGCCTGCCATGCGCCGCACCGTGCTCGTGATCGTGCTCCTGGGCGTGCTGACGGCCGGGTGCTCGCTGGCGACCGCATCGACGGACGGCGGCGGCTTCGTCGCGGCCGACGGCACGACCGACATCGCGGCGGCCGAGCGCGAGCCCGCACCCGACGTGAGCGGTCCCACGCTGGACGGGTCGACCCTGGCGCTCAGCGACCTCGACGGACCCGTGGTCATCAACTTCTGGGCGTCGTGGTGCGGGCCGTGCGCCGCCGAGGCGCCCCATCTCGCATCGATCGCGGAGACCTACGGCGAGAAGGGCGTGTCGGTCGTAGGCGTGAACGTGCGGGACACCACCACCAACGCGCGCGCCTTCGAGCGCGAGCACGGCATCGCATATCCGTCGTGGGACGACGAGAGCGCATCGATCGCCTCGCAGTTCGGCGCGCTGGGTCCCGCCGGGTTGCCCAGCACGGTGCTGCTCGACGCCGACCATCGGGTCGCGAGCCGGCTGTTCGGCGCCGTCACCGCACGGCAGCTCGCCCCCCGGCTCGACGGTCTGCTGGCCGAGGCCGGCTGAGGTGCTGGAAGGCATCGGACCACCATGGTGTTGTCACTGATGCAGGCATTCAACGACCCGACGTGGGAGCGCGCGTGATCCGACGCAGCCACGACGACGGTGGTCGGCGATGACACCTGGTGAGCTGATCACCGACGCCAACGTGCTGGTCGCCGCAACGGTGGCGTTCGCGGCGGGCATCGTCTCGTTCGCCTCGCCGTGCGTCGTGCCGCTGGTGCCCGGCTACCTGTCGTACATGACCGGGCTGTCGGCGTCGGAGATCTCGGCGTCGGGCGGCAGTCGGATGCGGGTGCTGGCCGGCGGGCTGCTGTTCGTCTTTGGCTTCGCGATCCCGTTCAGCCTGCTCGGTCTGCTCGGTGGCAGCCTGTCCGCGACATTGCAGAGCCGCGGCTGGCAGATCGTGCTCGGCGTGCTGGTCGCGGCGTTGGGACTCGCCTTCACCGGCCTGCTGCCGTTCGATCTGCTGCGGCGCGAGGCGCGTGTGACAGATCAGGCGATCGATCGTGGCGTCCTCGGCGCCATGCCACTGGGATTCGTGTTCGGTGTCGGCTGGACCCCGTGCATCGGACCGGCGCTGTCGGCGATCTTCGCGCTGTCGGCGGCCACAGGTGGCACAGCCGTGCGTGGCGGCGTGCTCGGCTTCATCTACGCGATCGGCCTCGGTGTGCCGTTCATCCTGATGGGACTGGCGTTCCAGCGGGCGGGCAGCGCACTGAGCTTCCTGCGCCGCCACGCCCGCGCCATCCAGGTGGGCGGTGGGATCCTGCTGATGCTGGTCGGCGTGGCGATCGCGACCGGGCTGTGGAACGCGTTCATCCAGCGGCTCCTGCCGGTCATCGGGGGTTTCGAGACGGTGCTCTGACGCTCCCGGGTGGGGATGCGCCCGTACGGGCGGCATAGGGTGGGGGCCGATGGCCGAGACGACCACGCGAACGACCGACCCCGGCCCCGCCCAGCCCCCGCCTTCGGGTTGGGAGAGACTGCCGATGATCCCCGGTCCCTGGGAGACCGTGGTCATCGCCTGGCGCCGCCTCCAGCGCATGTCGACCGCCCTGATCCTGTTGTTCTCGCTGGCCATCGCGTCCGTCGTCGCGACGTTCATCCCACAGGAGCCGCTGGTCCCCGAGACGGTCGCGCAGTGGCGCACCGGTGCGGCGGGACCCGGCAGCGACGTCGCACGCGTGCTCGACGGCGCCGGCATGTTCGACGTGTTCGCGTCGTGGTGGTTCGCCACGCTCACAGCCCTGCTGCTGATCAGCCTGACCGGCTGCCTGCTGCCGCGGTACCGCGCGTTCATCAGGACCGTCCGACGGCAGCCGGTCGCCGGCCGCAACCTGACGCGGCTGAGCAACACGACCACGTTGACGACCCACGCCGATCCGAACGCCGCGCTGACGGCGGTCGATGCGGTGCTCGCGCGACGGCGGCTGCGGCGTCGACGCCTGGCCGCGGAGGAGACCGCCTCCGGTCACGCGCAGATCGCTGCCGAGGGGGGCCACTGGCGCGAGGGCGGCAACCTGCTGTTCCACACGGCCTTCTACGTGCTGCTGATCGGCGTGGCGGTCGCGCAGTTGTTCGGCTTCACCGGGCAGATCAACGTCGTCGAAGGCACGACGTTCACCGACACGCGCATCGTGTACGGCAACATCCGGGCGGGACGGTGGTTCGGCATCGACGATCACCGCGGGTTCCAGGTGCGCCTCGACGACTTCGACGTCACCTACCACGGCAGCGGCGTCCCCGACGACTTCATCTCGACGGTCACGATCCTCGACGAGGGCGAGGTCGCACGCGAGGGCTCCACGATCCGGGTCAACCATCCGCTGCGCTACGACGGCATGAAGCTGTTCCAGTTGCGGTTCGGAATGGCCCCCCGCGTGATCGTACGGGCCGGCGACACCGTCCTGTTCGACGACAGCGTCATGCTCGGAGACAACGGCGGCGTGTGGACGGGCACCGCCAAGGTGAAGACCAGCGGACCGGACCAGATCGCGCTCGACCTGGCGCTGCTGCCGGACTTCGGGCTCGATGCCCGGGGGCGACCGATCTCGCGCAGCCCGAGCGCCGACAACCCCGTCCTGTTCGCCGACCTGTGGGTCGGCGACCTGGGCCTGGAGCGCCCGATCGATGCGAGCCGGTTCATCCGCGACGGCGAGCCCGTCGCCGGCGTGTCGCTCGTCCCCGGCGGCACGAGCGATCCGTTGGTGGGCAACCTCACGGTCGAGTTCGCCGAGTTGCCGATGTGGTCCGGGTTCCAGGTGTCGCACGCCCCGGGGCGCTGGACGATGCTGGTCGGCTCCACGCTGCTGCTGATCGGGCTCGTGTCGTCGCTGTACAGCTACCGCCGCCGGGTGTGGGCCGAGGCGTGGCGTGACGACGACGGGACCACACGGGTCGTCATCGCCGGCGTCGCGCTGCAGCGTAAAGTGGCGTTCGCCGAAGCGTTCGCCGCGCTGGCCGACGAGGCGCGTGCCGACCTGACGACCTCGGACGCTCGCCCCGCACGGGAGACCACGATGAGCGATGCACACCATGGCTGAGTTGTCCGACACCTTGTTCTACGTCGCGCTCGGCGTGTACGTGCTGGCGATGGTCGCCTACTTCTTCGCGATGGCGTTCACGCGGGTGACCGTGGACGGTGTCCTGTCGTCGACAGCCGCGGGCACGCGGGCAGGACGTGTCGGGACGGTGCTGGCCCTGTTCGGGCTGACCACACACCTCGGCAGCAGCGTGCTGCGGGGGCTGGAGACTGGGCGCATCCCGCTCGGCAACATGTTCGAGTACTCGTCGGTCATCGCGCTGCTCGCGGTCGCGGGCGGCCTGTTCGTCGTCCAGGCCCGGTGGGGCCACGTCCACTTGATGGGGTTCGTGCTCGCGGGCGCGACCTTGATGATGGGATCGGGCTGGCTGTTGTTCGTGCCGGCGGGCCCCCTGGTGCCGGCGCTCGAGAGCTACTGGTTCAACATCCACGTGACCGCGATGGTCGGCTCCGCCGCGATCTTCATGCTCGCGTTCCTGGCGACGGCGCTGTACCTCGCGCGCGACACGGCCGAGCGCCGCGTCGCCGCGCGGTCGGGTCAGCGCTTCGGTGCCGGCACCGTCGGTGCCGCGAGCGTGGACGTCGGTGACGGTCGTGACGCGGTGACGGCCGATTCGGTCGTCGCGTCCCCGCTCGAGCTGCGTCGGGCGCTGTCGCCGGGGTGGTTCGTCGCGCTGCCCGCGATCCTGCTCGGCCTGTACGGCTCCCAGGGTGGAGCGCGTGGCGTCGTCGGCGCGGCCGCCGTCGGTGGTGCTCTGGGCGGCTGGGCGTGGTACGCCATGCCGCACCTGCCGTCCGCCGGGGAGCTCGACACGTTGGCGTACCGCATCACCGCGTTCGCCATGCCGATCTACACGTTCGGCGTCATCTGCGGTGCGATCTGGGCCGAGGAGGCCTGGGGCCGGTACTGGGGCTGGGACCCCAAGGAGACGGGCGCGTTCTTCACGTGGGTGCTCTACGCCGCCTACCTGCACGCCCGGGCGACCTATGGTTGGCGCGGCCGCCGTGCCGCGTGGGTCGGCATCACCGCGTACGTCGCGCTGCTGGTGACCTACTTCGTCGTGAACCTGGTCGTGGTCGGACTGCACTCGTACGCGACCTGACGTCCCGCCGCGCGAGGCCGGGCCGGGTTGGATGACTCGACGGCGCCGCATGTCCCGATGAGGGATAGGTCTGGTCCGCACAGGGGTATGGTCATCCCAGGTCAACCAGCACAGGTGTCGATCACGTGGATGATCCGCCACGTGCCACAGCACTGGGGTGCCGGCCGCGCCGGGGGGTCGGTCGGCACCCCTTCACTCGCGGACGGACCGGCGCGCCGTCCTACCGCGCGTACAGCTCCGACGGCCGCATCACGCCCTTGCCGTCGCGTGCGAGCACGACCACCTCGTCGGGCTCGGCGTACGGTGCCTCCCGCAGCAACTCGCCGAGGCGTCGTCGCTCGCGGTCGATGTCGGCGTTCGTGGTCCATTGCGCGGTGCCCGCAGCGACCGCGGCACCCCCCGCGAGGGCGAGGGCGTCGACCTCACCGTCCCCGGTGGTCGACCACCACGGTCCGCAGTCGGCCTGGTGCTCGTCGGCGAGCACGGACCGGAGGACGGCACGGAGGCTGCGCTGCTGGCTGGCCGCCAGCGTCGGCCGGTTCGCTGCCAGCACGCCAGCGCCGCGACCGAGTTCGAACGCTTCGCGATGCGGGAGCACGACCGCCAGCCACAGCCGCAGGAACGCATCCCGGACCTCGTAGCGGACCCGCCGCGTGCGTCGCGGATCCTCGCCGACAGGTGTGATCCGGTCGACGAGCCGGAGCGCCTCGAGCAGCGCCAGCGCCTCGCTGGTCGACGCCGGTGCGAGACCGGTCCGCTGCCGCAGCGTCGAGAAGTTGTCGGCGCCGAGCGCGATGAGCTCGAGCACGCGGGCGGCGGCCGAGCCCGGCGTGAGCTCCTGCAGCACGACGGTGCCCTCGTCACCCAGCGGTGCGCCGGGACCGTCCAGCAGTTCGGTCAGGTTGGTCAGAATGTCCTCACGGGGATCCCACAGCGTGAGGTAGCGCGGCATGCCGCCGAGCGTGCAGTACGCCTCGAGCCACGTGTCGGGATCGTCGCCACCGACCAGGAGCGGGGCCTCGAGCCACGTGAACGGTGCCAGTCGCAGGTGGGCGTCGGCACGTCCGAACAGCGGTGCGTCGGCGGAGACCAGATCCTCCATCAGCCCGACGTGGCTGCCGGCCAGCACGATCGACAGCCGGCTGTCGCCGCGGTGGTCCCACCGTGCCTGCAAGGTGCTCGGCAGCGTCGCATCCCCTTCGCACAGGTACGGGAACTCGTCGATGACGAGCAGCAGCGGCTCGGCGCGGCCCCGCGCCAGCAGGTAGCCCAGCGCGGCGTCCCAGCTCGGGAGGTGGCCGAGGTCGAGCAGGTCCCCGGGCTGTGGCGGCAGCGTGGCACGGATGCGCTCCTCGAGGCGGCGCAGGGCCTCGCCGATGGGGGCGCGTGTTCCGGGAAGGAAGATCGCCCGTCGCGACGATGCGAAACGATCGATCAGCGCCGTCTTCCCGACGCGGCGACGCCCCGAGACGATCGCCATGCCGCCGCTGTCGCCGCAGGCGCGCTCGAGTGACCGCAGCTCGCGTTCACGGTTGACGAACGTCTGCCGGACCCGCACGGCGACGTCCGGCCTCGGATGCGGCGCCGCGACATCTTCCATGCCCGGTGAGTGTGCCATCCTCGGCCTCCGTGCTGCGCGAGGCGCTGCGGCCACCGATGTTCGTCATCGCCGAACTTCGGGGTTGGTGAAGTAATGGTACCGCCTGGCCATCCGCCACAGTCCGCGTGTCCCGTTGCGCAGCAGGCGCACCCCGTGACGGCCGCTACCGTTGAGGTCCTCGGGTGGCGAGGAGCGGGACATGTCGAGATCCGCGGCGGGAGCGCTGTCTGCGCTGCTCGGCGCGCTGCTCGGTGTCGGCCTGCTCGTCGTGCTCGAGCAGCCACGGGACGGGTCGGAGGCGATCGCTCCACTGGCGGCGGCGGCCACCGCGGCGCCGTCGTCGGCGCCCGCCCCGAGCGGAGGGCCGACAGCCGCGCCCGTCGCCACCCCTGCCCGGGTGGTCATCCCGAGCATCGACGTCGATGCCGACCTCGTCGCGGTCGGCCTGAACCCCGATCGCTCCATGGAGGTGCCCGACTTCGGCGAGGCGGGCTGGTACGAGCCCGGACCCCGCCCGGGGGAGGTCGGGCCCGCGGTCATCACCGCCCACGTCGACTCGGTCGACGGACCGGACGTGTTCCACCGCTTGACCGACCTGGCGGTTGGCGACCAGATCACGGTCGAGCGCGCCGACGGCACGAGCGCGGTGTTCGTCATGCGCCGCGCGGAGCAGCAACTCAAGGAGGAGTTGCCCGTCGAACGCATCTGGGCCGAGACCGACGAGCCGGTCCTGCGGTTGATCACGTGCGGCGGCGAGTTCGACGAGGCGCGTCGCAGCTACCGTTCGAACGTGATCGTGTACGCCCGTACTGCGGGTGCCTGACCGGCGTCAGTCCTCGTCGGGATCCAGGGTCGACGGGCCGCTACCGGCCATCGTCCCACGCGACCGGTTGGCGATGCCGGCCCACAGCGCGGCCGCGAGGAACACGACGATGCCCAGCACCAGCACCCACGGGGAGCGGAACACAAAGACCGACGCGGCGATCAGAGCACCGATCGCCATCAGCACGATCGGACCGTTGCTGCTGGCCGCGGTCGACCCGTAGGGGCCGGCGCCCGGCTCGGTGAGCGCGTGGGTCTCGTGGTCGGGCAGCCTGGCGAAGTCGGACTTGGCGTCGCGCTCCTTGATGCGGTCGGCGCTCTGCTCGACGGGAGGGGGAACCTGATGCTCGTCGGCCACCGCGTCGTGCCTTCCGGGAGATCGTCTGATCGGTCAGTACGACGATAGCGGCCGCGGGGCCGCCGAAGCCAGACCTGTCCTGCCGATACGGCACGGCCACTGTCGCGCGGCCGGTGACCGTCGACACTCATGGTCCCACCGATTCGTCGAGCAGGGGTGGACACGTTGCGAGCCCAGGGTCGGACGCTCATCGTCGCCACGCTGTTGGTGGCGCTGCTGGTTCCCACCGCGGCGCTGGCCCAGGACGCGGGGACGCCGTTGTCCCAGGTGCCGGACGAGTACGAGCCCGCGCTGCGCCTCGTCGCCGACGAGCTGGGCGTGTCGTACGACGACCTGGCGACGGCGTCCGCCGGCGAGCTCCAGGGTGCGCTGTGCACACAGCTCGACGCGACGTCCACCGATGAACTGGTCGCGGACACGCGGACGGCGCTGGCCCAGGTCCCCGACAGCCAGCTCCAGGCGTTGAGCGACGCCGAACGGGCGCGACTCGACGAGAACCTGCCGGGCATCATCGCCCGGATCGAGACCGAGTACTGCGCCGGGGCGGGGGAAGCTCCGAGGAAGGTCGGCGACGTTCCCGTACCGGAACGCGTCGACACCGGTGGCGGGGGCACGGGCGACGACGCCGCGCTGCCGCTGGCGTTCGGTGCGCTGTTCGCCACCCTGTTCGGTGCCGTCGGCATCACGCTGACCGGCAGGCGCGGGCGCGCGACGTGACTGCGACGCCGTCCTTCTTGCGGGTGACGTCCTCCCAGTAGCAGCCGCTTGAGGACGGGCCCGCGCATCGGCCACCGCGTGTCAGACGCGGGCGGCGCCGGTTGCCTCGACCGTGTGGCTTTCGACCGAGGGGGCGCGCGTCGTCGACGTCAGCCACAGGTGCACGACCGCCATCCACACCAGGCACGCCCCGAGCAGGTGCGCGCCGACGAGCAGCTCCGGCAGGCCGGTGAAGTACTGCACGTAGCCGATCAGGCCCTGCGCCAGCTCGATCCCGAGCAGGGCCGCCGCGGCGCGGCGCACGCGTCGCGGGGCGTCCGTGGCACGCAACGCGAACACCAGGGCCACCGTCAAACCGAGCAGCAGGAACACGCCGTCCGCATGGAACTGGCTCGTCAGCCGCGGATCGAACGCCAGCCGCGGGGTCCCGGGGTCGCCCGCGTGCGGACCCGTGGCGGTGACCAGGGTCCCCAGCGTCAGCACGACCGCGACGACGCCGACGAGCGTGTGCTGGAGCCGGCGCAGCTGCGGATGCACGACGGCGCGGGCGATGCCAGGCGGTTGTCCGGCGCGGTGGTGCAGCACCAGCGCGACGCTGATCAGCACGATCGAGAAGAGGAAGTGCCAGGCGACGATCAACGGGTGCAGGCCGGTCAGCACGGTCACGCCGCCGACCACCCCCTGGGCAACGACACCGCCGACCAGCACGGCGGCCGGGCGCACCAGGTCGGACCGGCGCGGTCGCTGGCGCCATACCGCGACCAGTGCCGCCACGGCGACCGCCAGCACGACGAAGCTGAGCAACCGGTTGCCGAACTCGATCGCCTGGTGCCAGGGCGTGACCTCGGCCGACGGGAGCGGCACCACGCTGCCCTCGGTGCAGGTCGGCCACTCGGGGCATCCGAGCCCTGATCCGGTGAGCCGCACGGCGCCACCGGTCACGACGATCGCGACGTTCGTCACGACCGCCGCCAAGGTGATGCGGCGCATGCCTGCGGTGGACATGCGACTGATGGTAGCGACGGCGGGGCGGCCGGGTCGGCGCTCAGCCGCCCGTGACCTGGTCGCGTCCGGTCGTGGCGTCGCCCCGGCCCGCGTCCCGGCCCGGGCCGGGACGCGCGTCGCGCCGCAGTGCTCCACGATCGATCTTGCCCAGCGCGGTCCGTGGCAGCGCGTCGACGAGGAGCACGCGCCGTGGGGCCATGGCGTCGCCGGCGGCGTCCGCCACATGGCGCCGGAGCGCCTCCGGCGCGGGCGGCGTGGCACGGGTGACCGGCACCACGAATGCGATGGCCTGCTGACCCCACTCTGGATCGGCCACGCCGACCACCGCCGCATCGGCCACCCCCGCGTGCGACCGCAGCAGCGTCGCGACCGCCGCCGTCGAGACGTTGACCCCACCGCTGACGATGACGTCGTCCGCGCGGCCGCTGACCACCAGACGTCCGTCCACGAACCCACCCACGTCGCTGCTGCGGAACCAACCGTCGGCACCGGGCAGGGGCGTCAGACCGTCGGCGGTGCGGTAGCCGTCGGCGAGCACGTCGCCCCGCAGCAGGATGCGGTCATCGGGATCGACGGCGACCGCGACCCCGTCGAGGGGCAGGCCGCCGTACACACACCCGCCGCACGTCTCAGTCATGCCGTAGCTGACGGTGACGCGCGCGCCGGCGGCGGTGGCCCTGGCCAGCAGGTCGTCGGGCGGGGCGGCGCCGCCGAGCAGGATCCGATCGAAGCGCGCGACGTCGACGCCCGACTCGAGCAGACGGTGCAGCATCGTCGGCACGAGCGCGACGTGCGTGGCCGGAGCGGCGGCGACGGCGGCGACGTCGAACCGGTCGTGGACGATCGGGGTGACCCCGGCGACGCGGGCCCGCAGCACGACGAGCAGGCCGGCGACGTGGTGCACCGGCAGCACCGCGAGCCACCGGGCGTCGCCGGCATCGAGCCGGTCCACGCTGGCCGCGACCCCGGCGGCCAGCGCGGCGTGGCCGAGCACCACACCGCGCGGGGTGCCCGTCGCGCCCGAGGTGCGCACGACCAGCGCCGTCCCCGGTCGCACGCCCGTGCCGCCGCTGAGCGGCTGTCGACCGGTGCGGTCGACCATCGCGGCGGCGCCCAGGTACCTGGCCGCCGCGAGCGCGGCGTCGTCGGACAGCGACGGATCGAGTGGCAGCGCGGCGTCGCCGTCGCGCCACACCTCGTCGATCATGGCGACCGCGTCGCGGCTGTCGGCGCGGACAGCGACCAGACGTGCGCCGTCGGCGGGCGCGCTAGCCTGCGTTGGGTCCATCGGACGGACACGCTAGCGATCGAGGAAGGACGAGGCGGCACGTGGCGGCTGACGTGTGGGTCGATGCGGCCAGGCCACGTACGCTGCCGGCCGCGATCTCCCCGGTGCTCGTCGGCACCGCGGCGGCGACCCGTCTGGTGCCGTGGCGGATGGTCGCCGCACTCGTCGTCGCGCTCGCGGTCCAGGTTGCGGTCAACTACGCCAACGACTACTTCGACGGGGTCCGGGGTGTCGACACGCCGGACCGCCGCGGACCACAGCGGGCGGTCGCATCCGGCGCCGTCACACCATCGCAGATGAAGCGGGCAATGATCGTCGCCCTCGCCGTCGCGGGGCTCGCCGGCCTCGCCCTCGCGGCCGCGGTCGGCTGGGAGCTGCTGCTGGTCGGCGCTGCGTGCTTCCTGGCCGCACTCGGCTACAGCGGCGGGCCGCGACCGTACGCGTCGGCGGGTCTCGGCGAGGTGTTCGTGTTCGTGTTCTTCGGCCTGGTCGCAACCATGGGGTCGGCCTACGTCCAGGACGAGCAGCTGCGGTGGCTGCCGGCGGTGGCGGCGGTCCCAGTGGGCCTGCTGTCGGTCGCGCTGCTGGTCGTCAACAACCTGCGAGACATCCCCACCGACGAGCGGACCGGCAAGCGCACCCTGGCCGTGCGCCTCGGCCACAGGACGACGCTGTACCTGTACATCACCCTGATCAATACGGCCGTGCTGGCGACCGGCATGGTGGCGCTCGTGTCGCTGTCGCTGTGGCCGGCGGTCGCGTTCCTGTCGCTGCCGCTGGCGTTGGTGGCCCAGAACCGCACCGCGGCCGGCATGGAAGCCGGCGATCCCGGCCTGCTGGTCGACGGGCTGGTCGCGACGGGGCGTCTGCAGCTGGTCTATGGCCTGCTGCTCACCGCGGGGCTCGTGGCAGCGGGCGCCGGCCCGGCGGCGCTGCTCTAGCATCGCGACGATGCGGCATCCGGACGTGACGGTCGCCGACGGCCGTGTGTCGGTCGCCGGGGCGTTCGCCATCCCGTTGCGGCTGCGATTCCGCGGTGTCGACGCGCGGACCGGCATGCTCGTGCGGGGTCCCGCCGGCTGGGGCGAGTGGTCGCCCTTCGCCGGGTACGGGCCGCACCTGGCGGCCCGCTGGTGGCGCGCAGCGGTCGAGGCGGCGATGCGACGATGGCCCGCCCCGCGTCGCGACACCGTGCCGGTCAACGCCATCGTGCCCGCCGTCGCGGCAGACCGGGCGTACGAGATCGCCCGCACGTCGGGCTGCGCGACCGTCAAGGTGAAGGTCGGCGACGGTGACGACGTGGCGCGCGTGGAGGCGGTGCGCGACGCGCTGGGTCCCGAGGGCCGCATACGTCTGGACGTCAACGGCGCATGGGACCTCGACACGGCGGTGACCCGCCTTCGTGCGCTGGCCCGGTTCGACCTCGAGTACGTCGAACAGCCCGTCACCGACCTCGCCGACTTCGCGCGGCTGCGCGCCAGGGTCGACGTGCCGCTCGCGGCGGACGAGTCGGTGCGCCTGGCACCCGACCCGCTGCACATCGACGGCATCGACGCCGCCGACGTCGTGATCCTGAAGGTGCAGCCCCTCGGTGGGGTCCGGCGCTGCCTGCAGGTGGCCGAGGCCTGCGCCCGCCCTGTCGTCGTCTCGTCGGCCGTCGAGACGTCGGTCGGCCTGGCCGCCGGCCTGGCCCTCGCGGCGGCGTTGCCCGACCTGCCGTACGCCTGCGGACTTGGCACGCGTGCACTGCTCGCGGGGGACGTGGTCGACGATCCGCTGGACCCGGTCGACGGGGCGCTGGCCGTGCGCAGGCCGGTGCCGTCGCCCACGCTGCGCGAGCGATGGGCGGCGACCGACGCGGTCGCGGACGCCTGGACCCGTCGGCTCGACGCGGTCAGGCGGGAGCCCGCGACGTGAATCCCTCGACGGCGCAGGCCCGTGTGCTGATCGATGAGCTGGCGCGCGGTGGCCTCCGCGACGCCGTCATCGCGCCCGGCTCGCGCTCGGCGCCGCTGACGCTGGCGTCCGACCAGCATCCCGACGTGACGGTGCACGTCGAGATCGACGAGCGCTCAGCCGCATTCCTGGCGGTCGGCATCGCACGCGCCACAGGTCGGCCCGCCGCGGTCATCTGCTCGTCGGGCACCGCCGCCGCCAACTTCCACCCAGCGGTCGTCGAGGCTGCGTACGCCCGGGTGCCGCTCGTCGTGCTGACGGCCGACCGGCCGCCCGAGCTGCGGGCGACCGGCGCGAACCAGACGATCGACCAGCCCGGTCTGTACGGTGCCACGACCCGGTGGGCGGTCGACCTGAGCGTTGCGGAGGAGCGCGCAGGGCAGGTCGCCTACTGGCGGTCGATCGTCGCGCGCCTGCTCGCGGAGGCCGCCGGCCGTCCCGCGGGACCCGTCCACTGCAACGTCGGGCTGCGCGAGCCATTGGTGCCGGATGGCACTGACGACTGGGTCGAACCACTCGACGGCAGGGCCGGTGGCCGGGCGTGGACGGCGCGGGTCGTCGATCTCGCGCTGCCGACACCGGCCGACGTCGCCCTGATCGCCGGCGAGGTCGCCGCGCATCCCCGCGGGGCGCTGGTGCTCGGCGACGTCGAGGTCGACCCGGTCGTGGTCGCAGGGTTCGCGGCCGCCGCGGGATGGCCGGTGGTGGCGGAGCCCCACAGTGGCGCACGCACCGGCGATCATGTCGTGTCGACCGCGGACCTCCTGCTGGCGGACGCCCGGTTCGCCGATGCGCACCGCCCCGACCTCGCGATCGTGGTCGGGCGCCCCGTGCTCACCAGGGCGGTCCGACGCTGGCTCGACGGTGTCGCGCGGACCATCGTCGTGGACGCCGACGGCGCCTGGCTCGATCCCGGTCGGACGGTCGAGCGCATCCTGCGTGCGGCGCCGACGGCGCTGCTGCGCGACGTGACCGACCGGTTCGACGATCACCGCGTCACGCACTTCCTCGCGCAGTGGCAGCACGCCGAGCGGGCGGCGCGTCATGTCGTCGATGACCTGCTCGACGGGTGTGGTGAGCCCACCGAACCGCGCGTCGCCCGCGATCTCGCAGCCTGCGTGCCCGACGGCGCGGTGCTCGTCGCCGGGTCGAGCATGCCCATCCGGGACCTGTCAGCGGTCATGCGTCCCCGGCACGGGCTCCGGGTGTTCGGCAACCGTGGCGCGAGCGGCATCGACGGCTTCGTCTCGACGGTGCTCGGCGTCGCGATCGGCCATGACGGCCCCGTGGCGGGCCTGTGCGGCGACCTGTCGTTCCTGCACGACCAGAACGGCTTCCTGCTCGCCGGTGCGCGCGCGCTCGACGCCGTGTTCGTCGTGATCAACAACGACGGCGGCGGCATCTTCTCACTGCTCGAGGCGCGTCAGGTCGACGGCTTCGACCGGCTGTTCGGGACACCGCACGGCATCGGGCTGGCCACGCTGGCCGCGACCTACGAGCTGGCCTACCACCCGCTCGCCCGCGCGGCCGATCTCGCCGACGTCGTCACGACCGCCTTCGACGCCGGCGGCCTGCACGTCATCGAAGTGCGCACCGATCGTGAGGAGAACGCAGCGCTGCACCGGGAGCTGACCGCGCGCGTGGCGGCAGCGGTCACCGGTTGACGGCGGGGACGGGTCAGTTGGAGCTCAGAACGCCGACTGCATCGCGCGCAGCTTCAGGCGTGTCTCCTCGAGCTCGGCCTCGGGCAGCGAGTCCGCCACGATGCCGGCACCAGCGAACAGGCGTCCGCGTGCCCCGTCGAGCTGGGCGCACCGCAGCGCGATGGCGTACTCCCCGTCGCCACTCGCGTCCAGCCAGCCGACCGGACCCGCGTACCGCCCCCGGTCGATGGTCTCCAGCTCGCGTATGAGGTCCAGCGCACGGTCGGCCGGCATGCCGCCCACGGCGGCCGTCGGGTGCAGCCGCTGCGCCAGCGACAGCGCGTCCACGGGCGAGGCCAGCGTGCCCGTGACGCGGGTCGCGAGGTGCTGCACGTTGGCCAGGCGCAGCAGGTGCGGCGCGGCGTCGGTGTCGAGGTGGGTCGTCACCGGCCTGAGCGCCGTGTCGACGGACGCGACTGCGGGGTGGTGCTCTGCGCGGTCCTTGGTCGACGACAGCAACGCCGCACCGAGCCGCCGGTCCTCGTCCTCGTCGTCGCCCCGGCGCGTCGTCCCGGCCAGCACCAGGGATGACAGCTGCAGTCCCGTCCGGCGGATCAGCAGCTCGGGCGACGCGCCCACCAGACCCTCGACACGGAACGTGTAGCAGGACGGGAACCGCGCGTGCAGGCGCGTCAGCAGGGCCGGGGTGTCGAACGGGACGTCGCTGGACACCAGCCGGTCGCGCGCCAGCACGACCTTCTCGAGCTCGCCGCCGCGGATGCGGCGCACCGCGCGGTCGACAGCGTCGAGCCACGCGATCTCGGCAGCGGTGGCGCCCGCGTACCGGACGCGCTGCGGCGGTGACGGCGGAGGGGCCGGCGGCGGCATCACCAGGACGTCGTCGTGCACCGGACGGTCACGCACGACGGTCAGCCAGGCGCGCCCGTCCTGCACCCGCAGGACCGTCTCGGGGACCACCAGCACCGAACCGCCGACGGCACGGTCGAACGTGAGGCTCGCGAACGCCAGCGCGCCGGGACCGTCACCGTCGTGGTCCATCGCCGCCAGCAGCTGCCACATCACGTCGCCGGCGACGGCGCGCTCCGCGGGGTCGTCGATGTGCACCCGCTTCGCGACGCCCCAGCCGGCGACCGACGCCGTGGGCGCCATCCAGCACAGCTGCCCGGCGGGCACCGCCGCCTCGGCTGCGGCGGGGTCGATCTCAACTGTCCGCGACCAGCGGGGCGTGTCGTCGACCGGCTGTGCCATGCCGCCCGCCGGACCACGACCGGCCTCGGGACGCGACACATCGCTGACGCTATATGAGGTCATGGACGTGACCTACCGCTGCGCTACATGAGGTCATGGACGTGACCTACCGCTGACGCTACATGAGGTCATGGACGTGACCTACCGCTGCGCTATATGAGGTCATGGACGTGACCCGCCGTCGACGCCACCCGCGAGCCGCTCGTGCGCCGCGTTGACCAGCAGGCGGCGGAAGTGGTGGCCGACGAGGACGCTGGTCGCCGGCAACATGTGCCCGAAGGCGTCGAGCAGACGCGCCGCGGCGTCCTGTTCGTCGTACGCCTCCGAACGGATGGGATCGCGCACGAAGCGCACGAACAGCTCGACCGCGTGGTCGGCGATGGTGCGCATGGCAGCCGTGTGCTCCCGGGCGAGGCTGAACAGTTCGTCGAGCGGCAGCCCGGCCTCGACGAGGGTCAGCCCTGCGCGCAGCGCCTCGACGTCGGCCATGCTGTACCGGCGGTCGTCGTCGGTCGTGCGGGGGATCAGCAGGCCCTCCCGCTCGACGGCCTCGAGCAGCGACTCGGGCAGGTCGGAGCGGTCGGCCAGCTCGGCAAGGGTCAGCAGGTCGGCGTCGGTGCCCGTGTCCTCACCGGGCAGAGGTCCGGCGAGTGCAGCGGCGAGCGCAGCCTCCGCAGGCGGAAGTCGATCGGGATGTGACGCCATGACGCCAATGCTAAGGTGCCGCCGTCCGGCCGGGGCGACGCCGACGCGATCACTCGCACACGGTCCGTCGCAGCGCGGTGCCGCACCGACGCCACGCGCGCGCACGTACTACCCTGCGCGCGGTGTCCACCGTCCTGTTCTCCGCCAGGGTCGTCCTGCCGATGACCGGTCCGCCACTCGACGAGGGTGGTGTGCTCGTCTCGGACGCGACGATCGTGGCCGTCGGCGAGGCGACGGTGTTGCGCCGGGAGGCCGATCGCGAACAGCACGTCGACGGCGTGCTGCTGCCGGGTCTGGTCAACGCGCACACCCACCTGGAGCTGGCCGAGGCCGCACCGCTGGCGCAGCCGGGTCCGCGCCACCACTGGCAGCGCGCCGTCGACGGGATGACCGCCGGGTGGGACGCGGCTCGATGGAAGCACTCGGCCCGCCGGGGCGTGCTGTACGCGCTGCGGGCGGGGACCACCTGCGTCGGTGACGTCGTGCACCGCGGCCCCGGCGTGCCCGCGGCGTCGCGCGCCGGCCTGGCGGGCGACTCGTGGGTGCGGATCGCCGACGTCGACGTCCGCGACCAGGACGCCGTGCTGTCGGCGCTGCGCCACACCCTCGACCTTCCGGCTCCCGGGCGTCGGGTCGGCGTCGCGGTCGAGGACATCACGCGGATCGGCACCGGCAGTCTGCAGGCGCTCGCCGCCCTGGCCCACGAGCTCGAGGTCCCGCTGCACGCCCACGCGGCCGTGGACCAGGCGGAGGTCCGCGCCATCTGGCACGGTGACGGGCCTCTGGCCGAGGCGGCCGCGGACGTCGGCGCGGAGTACGAGTGGGTGGGGGAAGGCACCGGCTTCGGACCGGTGCGGTACCTGGCCGAGTGCGGTGCGG
The DNA here is from genome assembly GCA_036374135.1 of Euzebyales bacterium. Lineage (NCBI taxonomy): Bacteria > Bacillati > Actinomycetota > Nitriliruptoria > Euzebyales > Euzebyales bacterium. The sequence continues at coordinate 58,448 of DASUUK010000045.1, read as the reverse complement.
TGCGTCCCGGCAACTCGCTGGCCCATGCGGTGTGGGCCGACGACGCGGAGGCGCGCGTGCTCGGCGCGCAGCGGACCGCGGTCGTGCTGTGCCCCCGTGCGGCGGACCGGCTCCAGTCCGGTGCCCCACCGCTCGAACGCTTCGCCAAGGCCGGCGTCGCAATGGCCCTGGGCACCGAGAGCCTGGCGGCGGTGCCCGATCAGGATCCGCTCGCCGAGGCGGCCGCGTGGGTCGCGCTGGCGCGCGAGCAGCAGATCGCGCTCTGGCCGGGCGCGGGCGGACCGGTCGAGCTCGAGGAGCACGCGGTGCGCCTGCTCACCTGCGATGGCGCGCGTGCCATGGGATGGTCCACCCACAGCGGTGTGCTGGTCCCCGGCCGCCGGGCGGACCTGGTGGGCGTCGACCTCGCCACGACCGGCGCGGCCGCCTACCGCGACCTGATCACTTCCGGTGTGGGGCGCCAGGTGCTCACGGTCGTGGCCGGGGTGCGACGCTCCCGCCGCGGTGACGGCGACAGCGCGTGGCCGGAGCTCGACGACTTCGAGGAGACGGACGGGTGATGCCGGAGCACCCGGCACTGCCGGACCACCGCCCCGTCCGCGACAAGGACGCCGCGCTCGTCCAGCGCATGTTCGACCGCGTCGCTCCGCGGTACGACGTCGCGAACACGCTGCTGTCGCTGGGCCTGGACCGGCACTGGCGCGCTGTGGCCGTCGCCGCCGTCGATCCCCGGCCGGGGTCGGTCGTGCTCGATCTCGCCGGTGGCACCGGAGCGCTCGCCGCTGCTGTGGCGGCGCGCGGCGCCGACGCGGTCGTGGCCGATCTCAGTCACGAGATGGTGCGGGTCGGCATGGCGCGGGTGCCGGCGGTGCGCGCGTGGACCGTCGCCGACGCGCTGCGGCTTCCGCTTGCGGACGCCAGCGTCGACGCCGTCACGATCGCCTTCGGTCTGCGCAACCTCAACGACACGCTCGCCGGTCTGCGCGAGATGCGGCGCGTCGTGCGCCCCGGCGGGAAGCTGGCCGTCCTGGAGTTCAGCCGTCCGACCAGCCGGGCGTTCGCGCACGTCTACCGCCGTTACTTGCTGGAGGTCGTGCCGCGGCTGGCCAGAGTGGCGACCAGTGATCCGGCGGCGTACGGCTACCTGGCCCGGAGCATCCTGGCGTGGCCCGACCAGCCCGCGCTGGCCGGCATGATCGGCGACGCGGGCTGGACGGCGGTGCGCTGGAAGAACCTCACGGGCGGCATCGTGGCGCTGCACCACGCCGTACGTCCGTCCTGACCGCCGCGGTGGGGAGGTTCGTCAACGCGGGGCGCGTGTTGATTCCCCACAGGGCGGTGTCGGCGCCGTTGTGGGGAGGTTCGTCAACGCGGGGCGCGTGTTGATTCCCCACAACACCCGCACGGCTCGCGCGACGATCGCGTCACGGACGCCGACGAGCTGGAACGGCGACGCGCTTTGTGAAGCACTTCACATGCCCGCCCGAAACGCTACGCTGGGGCGTCGACCGAGCACCCGTGGTGGCTCGGCCCCTCGGATCGGACGGAGGAGCGCGTGGCCGACAGTGACATCGCCCAGCGCCGCCGGTCGGCGCCGGCGTCGCGGCTCGAGCCCGTGGGGCCGCCGGAGCGCAACGAGGCCGACGTCGTCGTCGTGGGCGCGGGCCCGGGTGGCTCGGCTGCGGCCACGTTCCTCGCCCGGGCGGGTCACGACGTGCTGCTGGTCGAGAAGTCGTCGTTCCCGCGCGACAAGGTCTGCGGTGATGCGTTGACCCCCCGCGCCGTGAAGGCGCTCGAACTGCTCGGTCTGCACGACGAGGCCGCCGGCACCCCACCCGGATGGGCGCGCCAGGAGGGCCTGCGCATGTACGGGGGCGGCGTCGTCCTCGACCTGCCCTGGCCGGAGCTCGATGACTTCCCCGCACACTCGGTGACGGCGACCCGTGCGATCTTCGACCACACGCTGGCGCAGCACGCGGTCGCCAATGGCGCGCGGCTGTGGGAACGGACGGAGGCGCTGGCACCCGTCCGCTCCGACGACGGCGGCCGCATCCACGGCATCCGCTACCAGCGCGACGACGGCCGGCACGGCGAGGTCCGCGCGCCCATCGTGGTGGCCGCCGACGGCAACTCGTCGCGCATCGCGGTGGCCGCCGGTCTCCACCGCGACCACTCCCGTCCGATGGGGGTGGCGATCCGCGGCTACTACCGCAGCCCGCGCGCGTCGATGGACGTGATGGAGGGCTACCTGGAGATGCGGGTGCCACCGTCCGGCGACGACCCCGGTGAGCTGCTGCCCGGCTACGGATGGATCTTCCCGCTCTCCGACGGGCTCGTCAACGTCGGCTGGGGCCTGCTCGACTCGTCGGCGCACTTCCGCTCGACCAACTACCGTGACGTCCTGACGTCGTGGGTCGCCGGCCTGCCGCCCGAGTGGCAGCTGCGGCCCGACACCTTGGTCGACCGCCCGCGCAGCGCGGGCCTGCCGATGGCCCACAACCGTCGCCCTATGGTGCTCGACGGGTTGGTGCTGCTGGGTGACGCGGCCGGCATGGTCAACCCGTTCAACGGTGAGGGGATCAGCTACGCCATCGAGGCGGCGGCGTTCGCGTCGGAGGCGATCGACCACGCGCTCACGACCGGATCGCCGGACCGGCTCGCGGCGTATCCGGCGGCGGTGGCCGAGGCGTGGGGCGGCTACTACACGCTCGGACGCGCGTTCGTCGGCCTCATGGGCCATCCCACCGTCATGCGGGTGTGCACGGTGTACGGCATGCCGCGCATGCGCCTGATGCGGTTCGTGTTCAGGACCATGGCGCACCTGGTCAACCATCGCAGCGGCGACGCGACCGACGCGGTGCTCAACCTGTTGTCGCGGGCCGTGCCGGCAGCGTGACCGCCGACCGTCCCGTGATGCATGGCCTCGAGCCGACTCCCGATAGGCTGGGCGCCGGCAACGCCGGCCGCCCGACCCGACCGCCGAAGGTCGCCGTCTAGGATCACCCGACCAGAACCGCCACCAGGAGGAATGCACCATGTTGGCCGAGTACCTGCCGCTCGCGCTGCTGGTGCTGGCGGCCGTGCTGTTCGTGGGCCTGTCGCTGCTCGTGTCGGCCCGTCTCGGACCCAGTCGGCCGAACCCCACCAAGCGCGCGGCCTACGAGTCCGGCATCATCCCCACCCAGAGCCTGACCGGCATTCGCTTCCCGGTGCAGTTCCACCTGATCGCCATCCTGTTCATCATCTTCGACGTCGAAGCCGTGTTCCTGCACCCGTGGTCGGTCGTCGTCCGCGATCTCGGGTGGTACGGCTTCGGCGTGATGGGCGTGTTCGTCGCGCTGCTGTTCGAGAGCTACTTCTACGTCCTGCGCAGGGGAGGCCTGGAATGGGAATAGAGGCTCGGCTGCCCGACGGGATCCTGCTGACGACCGTCGAGAAGGTCGTCCAGTGGGGTCGTGCCGGTTCGATGTTCCCGGCCACGTTCGGACTGGCGTGCTGCGCGATCGAGATGATGTCGACCGGCGCGGCGCACTACGACCTGGCGCGCTTCGGCATGGAGGTGTGGCGCGGCTCGCCGCGGCAGGCCGACCTGATGATCATCGCCGGTCGCGTCAGCCAGAAGATGGCGCCGGTCATCCGCAACCTCTACGACCAGATGCCCGATCCCAAGTGGGTCATCTCGATGGGCGTCTGCGCGTCGTCCGGCGGCATGTTCAACAACTATGCGATCGTCCAGGGCGTCGACCACATCATCCCCGTCGACATGTACGTGCCCGGCTGCCCGCCCCGACCGGAGATGCTGCTCGACGGCATCGTCAAGCTCCACGCCAAGATCAGGCAGGAGCAGTTCGTCGAGCGCAAGCGCAAGGGCGAGTCGGACGAGGAGTTCGCCCGTCGCACGGGCTGGCCCGTCGACGACGAGTCCGAGATGGAGGGGTGGGCCGCGCACCAGCCGACCCGCAAGAGCGGTGACACCGCGGTCGCGGCCGGGACCGGACACGGCCAGCACGCCGGGCACCGCGCGGCGGGGGAGGCGCTGTGACGGGAGAGGTATCGGGCCCGCGCACGGGTCGGAGGCGTGACTGATGGCGGGTGCAGGCTCAGGCAACCCGAACATGGCCTCGGGTGAGGCGACCAAGCTCCGATCACGTTCGGTCCCCGAGGCACAGCTGTCCGACCGTCTGCGCCAGGTGCGCGACCGGCTCACGGCGACATTCGACGGGCTCGAGGTGCTGGGCTTCCGCGGTGAGCTCACCGTCGTCTGCCCGGCCGAGCTCGTCCCCGACGTTCTGCGCCACTGCCGCGACGACGCGGACCTGTCGTGCGAGATGTTGATCGACGTGTCCGGCGTGCACTGGCCGGCCGGCCAGCGCGAGGAGCGCGCCGAGGAGACGACCGGCTGGCCCCGGTACGAGTTCGGTGACGAGGCCGGTCGCATCGAGTTGGACTACATCGTCCGGTCGTTGCGGCACAACTACGTCGCGCGGATCCGCACGTTCCTGCCCGACGACGAACCGCGCATGGCCAGCGTCGCGGGGATCTACCGGTCCGCCGATTTCATGGAGCGCGAGGTCTTCGACTTCTTCGGCGTCGACTTCGACGGCCACCCGGACCTGCGGCGGATCCTGATGCCCGAGGAGTGGGAAGGACACCCGCACCGCAAGGATTATCCACTCGGCGGCGTCGAGGTGCAGTACGAGGGCGCGACCATCCCTCCGCCGGACCAGCGCAGCTACTAGGAGGAGCCGCCGATGTCCGACCAGCAGCAGGTCGCTCCCGATCGTCCCGCCCAGGACCGGGAGAGCGACCTGACGACCGAGCAGTCGCAGGAGGAGCGGGCCACCGCCGCAGCGGCCGGCACGATCGTGGCGCCCCACACCTACACGGTCGCCTCCGGCCAATGGGAGGACCTCCCCGACGCCGTCGAGGACGACCTGATGGTCATCAACATGGGTCCGCAGCATCCCTCTACGCACGGGGTGCTGCGCATGGTGCTGACGCTCGACGGTGAGACCGTCGTCGACAACAAGCCCGTCATCGGCTACCTGCACACGGGCATCGAGAAGAACCTCGAGTTCCGCCCATGGGTGCAGGGCGTGACCTTCGTGACGCGGATGGACTACCTGTCGCCGCTGTTCAACGAGCTCGGGTACTGCCTGGCCGTCGAGAAGCTGCTGGGCGTCACCGACCAGATCCCCGAGCGCGCGTCCGCGCTCCGGGTGATCCTGACCGAGCTCAACCGTGTGTCGAGCCACATGGTGTGGCTGGCAACCGGCGGCATGGAGCTGGGCTCGACGACGGCCATGATCTACGGCTTCCGCGAGCGCGAGACGGTGCTCGACATGCTCGAGTACGTCACGGGGCTGCGGATGAACCATGCGTTCATCCGGCCGGGAGGGCTGGCACAGGACGTGCCACCTGAGTTCGGTGACCGCATCGGCACGCTCGTGTCCGAGCTCAACGACCGCATCGACGAGTTCGAGGACCTGCTGACCGGCAACCCGATCTGGGTCGAGCGCAACAAGGGCGTCGCGGTTCTGACGGCCGAGCAGTGCCTGGACCTGGGCGTCACCGGACCGGTGCTGCGCTCGACCGGCCTCGCCCACGACCTGCGCAAGGCGGCGCCGTACTGCGGCATCGACCAGTACGACTTCGATGTGGTCGTCACCGACACCGCTGATGCCTTCGGCCGCTACCTCGTGCGCATCAATGAGATGCGCGAGTCGCTGCGGATCGTGTCCCAGGCCGTAGCGCAACTGCCCGGCGGCCCGGTCATGGTCGCCGACAAGAAGATCGCCTGGCCCGCACAGCTCGCACTGGGCCCGGACGGCATCGGCAACTCCAACGAGTACATCTCGAAGATCATGGGCCAGTCGATGGAGGCCCTGATCCACCACTTCAAGATCGTCACGCAGGGGTTCGCTGTCCCCGAGGGGCAGGTGTACTGCGCGGTCGAGTCACCCCGCGGTGAGCTGGGCTACCACGTGACCTCCAACGGCACGAACAAGCCGTACCGCGTGAAGGTGCGCGACCCCTCATTCCTCCACATCGGGGCGCTGGCCGACCTGACCAACGGGCTGCTCGTCCCGGACGTGATCGCGGGCGTCGCCTCGCTGGATCCGGTCATGGGCGGTGTCGACCGGTGAGCGCTGATGCGCGGCGGCGGACCCGTGCGGCCGCTCCAGCAGGGACCCCGCCACTCGCCAGGGGCTCGCGGCACCCCGAGTCGCTTTCGCACGGGTCCGCCGCCGCTCCCCGCCATCGCCACGCCACACGCCCGCTATCGTCTCGCATGCGTCCGGTAGCGGTCGGTCCACGGCCGTGCGCAGGCGACTCGGCGTGGCGAGCCCTCAGGGCGAGCCGGGGTCCCTGCTGGAGCCGGAGCATGGGTGTGGACCGACCGCGGTGCAGCGAGGTCGCAGGAGGCGTTGGTGTTCAGTAGTGAGCTCAGGGAGAAGGCAGAGCAGCTGGTCGGGCGGTATCCGGTCGGCCGGTCCGCGCTGCTGCCGTTGCTGCATCTCGTGCAGAGCCAGGACGGCTACCTCTCGGACGACGGCATCGCCGAGTGCGCGGAGCTGCTGGGCCTGACGAAGGCCGAGGTGGCAGGCGTCGCGACGTTCTACACGATGTACAAGCGCGCGCCGCTGGGCCGGCATCTGATCAGCGTGTGCACCAACTTCTCGTGCAAGGTCAGGGGCGCCCAGGACGTGTACGACCGTCTGTCGGCCAAGCTCGGAGTCGGACACAACGGGACCACCGAGGACGGCACCTTCACGCTTGAACACGCCGAGTGCCTGGGCAACTGCGAGGGCGCCCCGGTCGTCACGGTCGACTACTACAACTACGAGTGCATGACCCCGTCCGGGGCGGAGGACCTGCTCGACCGTGTGGCCGACGGCGACGTCCCGCCACCGACGCGCGGGATCAGCTCGCCGGGCATCCGCATGGTCAGCCACCGCCTGGCCGGTCTGGGCCCCCATCCGGACGAGCCTTCCGATCGCGGCCACGCGCTGGGGTTCGCCACGGGGACCGACGGCGGAGCACCGCCGCCCGCGACGTCCGAGGTCGGGCCCCAGGCCGAGGTGCAGGTCGTCACGTCCGAGTTCGCGGGTGAGCGCGAGCAGGAGCGTGCCGAAGCGCAGCGCCAGGTGCGGACGGCCGGTCAGGATCCTGACGAGGTCGAGGCCGAGGGCGGTCCGGACGCACGCGAGTTCCCCACGCGGGACCCCGACGCGGCGACCGGCGAGGGCAGTGGCCCGGCAGCCGATGACGACGCCGGGGAGGACGGGACATGACCGACGACTACGGCGGCAAGCGGCAGGAGCCGATCCGGGTCCTCACGTCGCGCTGGGACGTCGAGGACGCCCACACGCTCGCGGGCTACGAGCGCACGGGCGGGTACAGGACGCTGCGCAGTGTGCTGGACGCCGACCCCGCCCACCTGCGTCAGCAGGTCAAGGACTCGGGGCTGCGTGGCCGCGGCGGCGCAGGGTTCCCGACCGGCGTCAAGTGGGGCTTCATGCCCTTCGACTCGGGCAAGCCGACGTACCTGGTCGTCAACGCCGACGAGGGCGAGCCAGGGACCTTCAAGGACCGCGAGCTGATGGAGCGCGACCCCCATCAGCTGCTCGAGGGCATGGCGATCTCCGGTCGGGCGCTGCAGTCCGAGCGCGGGTTCATCTTCCTGCGCGGCGAGTACCTGTGGCCGGGCATCCGCCTGTCGGAGGCCATCGCCGAGGCCTACGAGGCCGGCTACCTGGGCGCCGGCATCATGGGCAGCGACTTCGACTACGACATCACGCTGCACTACGCCGCGGGCGCCTACATCTGCGGTGAGGAGACCGCGCTGCTGAACGCACTGGAGGGCCGGCGCGGCCAGCCGCGCCTGCGTCCGCCATTCCCGGCCGTGGCCGGCGTGTACGCCGCCCCCACGGCGGTCAACAACGTCGAGACGATCATGAACGTCCCGTGGATCATCGAACGGGGTGTCTCCTGGTACAAGTCGATCGGCACCGAGAAGTCTCCGGGGCCCAAGGTCTACTGCGTGTCCGGAGAGGTGCAGCGGCCGGGCAACTACGAATGGCCGATGGGCACCCCCGCCAAGCAGATCGTCGAGGAGTCGTGCCTCGGCATGCTGCCGGACCGTGAGATGAAGTTCTGGGCGCCGGGCGGGTCGTCGACACCACTGCTGACCGCCGAGCACTACCACGACAACATCACGATGGACTTCGAGTCGATCCAGGCCGCCGGCAGCCTCATGGGCACCACGGCGATGATGATGTACTCGAACAAGACGAGCGTGGTCGACGCGGTGCTCAACTGGACCCGCTTCTATGAGCACGAGAGCTGTGGCAAGTGCACGCCGTGTCGCGAGGGCGTGTTCTGGCTGTCGCAGATCCTGGCGCGCATCCTGGATGGCGACGGGCGTCAGGAGGACATCGACATCCTGACCGACATCACGAAGGGGATCTTCCAGCGCTCCTTCTGCGCGCTCGCCGATGGTGCGTGCAGCCCGATCGACTCGTCGCTGAAGTACTTCCGCGACGAGTACGAGCACCTGGTCGAGCACGGTCGACTGCCCGACCACGTCGAGCCGCACGCCGGCCCGGTGACGGAGAACTCCGGGCACATCCGCCCGAACCACCGTGCCCCGCTGTACGACCCCGAACCGGCGAAGGTCTAGAGCGCCCATGGCAGACGATCAGGTCTCTCTCACGATCGACGGCCAGCAGGTCACAGTGCCCAAGGGCACGCTGGTGATCCGGGCCGCCGAGCAGCTGCGGATCACGATCCCGCGGTTCTGCGACCATCCGCTGCTCGCGCCCGCCGGTGCATGCCGCCAGTGCTTCGTCGACATCGCCCTGGCGCGAGCCCCCGACCAACCCCGGCAGATGACGTCGTGCACGACCGAGGTCGCCGAGGGCATGGTGGTCAACACCCACCTGACCAGTGACGCGGCGCGTGCGTCGCAGGAGGCCCAGCTCGAGTTCCTCCTGATCAACCACCCGCTCGACTGCCCGATGTGCGACAAGGGTGGCGAGTGCCCGCTGCAGGACCAGGCGCTCGCCCACGGCCCGGGGCAGAGCCGGTTCGTCGACCGCAAGCGGCGCTACCTCAAGCCCGTGCCGATCTCGCCACAGATCGGTCTGGACCGCGAGCGTTGCGTGCTCTGCGCGCGCTGCACCCGGTTCTCGTCGGAGATCTCGGGCGATCCGTTCATCGAGCTGTTCGAGCGCGGCGCGCTGGAACAGGTCGCGATCTACGAGGACGAGCCGTACCACAGCTTCTTCTCGGGCAACGTCGTGCAGATCTGCCCCGTCGGCGCCCTGACGGCGACCAGCTACCGGTTCGCGGCACGACCGTTCGACGTGCGCGCCGTCGACAGCGTGTGCAACCAGTGCGCCAGTGGATGCAACCTGCGGGTCGACACGCGTTCCGGACGCATCGAACGGCAGCTGGCGAAGACCAACATGGCCGTCAACGAGATGTGGAACTGCGACAAGGGCCGGTTCGGCTTCGAGTACGTCGCGCACCCCAGCCGCATCGTCGAGCCGGCCGCCCGCGACGAGCTCGGTTCGGTCGTCCAGACCACGTGGACCACGGCGATCCGCACCGTGGCGGACCGGCTGACGGCCGCGCGCGACGCCGGTGGGGTCGGTGTGTTGACGGGCGGCAACCTGACCGACGAGGACGCCTACGCGGTCAGTCGCTTCGCCCGTGACGTGCTGGGCACCGACGACGTCGACTTCCGACGCGTGACGCGCACCGCCGAGGAGCGGCCGGTCCTCGCCGCGGTCGCGGGATCGCCCGGTCCGACCTACGACGAGGTCGAGCGGGCCGGTGTGGTGGTCGTGGCCGGGCTCGACCCCGAGGAGGAGTCACCGATCCTGTACCTGCGGCTGCGGAAGGCCGCCAACAAGGGCGGCATGAAGGTCGTCACGATCGGGCCGACGCTCGGGTCGATCAGCGATCTCGCCTGGCGGTGGATCCGGACCGCTCCCGGCGGCGAGACACGCATCCTGCGGTCGCTGCGGGAGATGGCGAGCGCCAGCGAGCCGGCAGGCGGGGATCGTGATGGCACCGGTGACACGCCGAAGGACGACAGCGATCTCGCCGCCGTGGCCGAGGCGCTGACCGCAGCCGACGATGCCGCGATCGACGGCCCCGGCGTCGTCATCCTCGCCGGTGAGCGGCTCGCGACGACCGCGGGCGGACTGGCCGCGGCCGCCGAACTGGCGTCGGCAGGATCCCGCCGCGGCTTCGCATGGGTGCCGCGCAAGGCCGGCGCACGCGGAGCGGTTGATGCAGGGCTGATGCCGGGCCTGCTGCCAGGTGGCCGGGGGCTCGACAACGCGGGCCCGGTGGCCGATGCGTGGTCGCACGTGCCCGATGCTCCGGGTCGTGACGCCCATCAGATGCTGCGCGCCGCGGCGGACGGGGAGTTGTCTGCGCTGTACCTCATCGGCGTCGACCCGATCCGCGACTTCGAGGATCCGCTGCTTGCCCGACGGGCGCTTGAGACGGTCGACACCGTGATCCTGCAGGACCTGTTGGAGACCGACTCCACCCGTTACGCGGACGTCGTGCTGCCGGCGGCCGCCGCCCAGGAGCGCGTCGGGTCGTTCACCACATGGGAGGGTCGACGACAGGCGTGCGCGCAGGTGGTGCCGCCGCCGCGGCGCTGCATCGAGGACTGGGACATCATCCGCCAGGTCGCGCGCGCGATGGGCTCCGACCTCGGCTGGGAGACGGCGATGGACGTGCGCCGCGAGGCCGCTCCGCTGATGGCCGCCGAACGGTCGGTCGCCGACCGCTTGGCGGAGCTGACCGTCGATCGGGATCCGCCGGAAGGGGACAGCGTGCCGGCGGACGCCGATGATGACCGGCTCACCGTGGAGGCCGTCCCGGCCCTGCTGGGACACGGCGTGATGCTGCGCGGCGCCGATGCGCTCAACGCGACGGCGCGTCCGCCCGAGGCGTGGGTCCATCCCGACGATGCGGAACGCGCTGGTGTGCAGGCCGGCGACACCGTCGAGTTGGTGGGTACCGGCGGGCGCCTGTCGCTGCCGGTGCGCGTCACCGACGCCGTGGCCCGGGGCTGTGTGCGGGTGCCGCGCAACGCGCTGGAGACCCCGCTCGGCATGCTGGTCGATCCCGAGGCCGAGCCGGGTGCCCCCATGCGGGCGCGTCTGGGCGTCGCGGACGGATCCGAGGCCGCCGACACGTCCGAACCCCATCCGGCGGAGGCCTAGGAGGCGTCATGGACCTCGTCGACTTCACGATCACCTCGGCCGTCGTCATCGCCGGCTTCGCGCTGTGGCTGCTGTCGACGGCCGTGTTCATCTGGGGTGAGCGACGCATCGTCGCCAAGATGCAGTCGCGCATCGGCCCGAACAGGCTCGGCCCGTTCGGCATCCTGCAGACCATCGCCGACGGGGCGAAGCTGTTCTTCAAGGAGGACATCCGTCCGGCGGGCATCGACCCGGTCGTCTACTTCATCGCCCCGGCGTCGTCGGCCATCATCGCCATGCTCACGATCGCGGTGATCCCGTTCGGTGGAACGTTCGAGATCGGCCCGGTCCTGGACCTGCCGCTGCTCGATCCCATCGACATCGGCGTCCGTGAGGTGTCGCTGCAGATCTGGGACCCCGAGATCGGCATGCTGTGGATCCTGGCGATGGGCTCCGTCGCCGTCTACGGCGTCACGCTCGGCGGCTGGGCGTCCGGGTCGAAGTACTCGCTGCTCGGTGGCGTCCGGTCGACCGCCCAGATGATCTCGTACGAGCTGGCCATGGGACTCGGGCTGGCCGCGGTGTTCGTGTGGAACGGCACGCTGCAGTCGTCGGCGATCGTCGAGGCGCAGAGCCGCCTGCTCGAGCTGGGTCCCATCAGCCTTCCGACCTGGAACATCCTGCCGCAGCTGCCGGCGTTCGCTTTGTTCTTCATCTCGGCAGTGGCCGAGGCGGAGCGGCCACCGTTCGACCTGCCCGAGGGTGAGGGTGAGCTGGTCGGTGGCTTCAACACCGAGTACTCGGGCGCGAAGTTCGCGATGTTCTTCCTCGCCGAGTTCATGGGTGTCATCACGATGTCGGCGATCACCGTCACGCTGTTCCTCGGCGGTCCCGCGGGCCCGCTGTTCGGTCTCGACGGGACGTTCGCGGGGGCGCTGCTCGGCCTTCTGTACTTCGCGATGAAGGTCTTCGCCTTCATGTTCGTCTTCGTGTGGCTGCGCGGCACGCTGCCCCGGATGAAGTACGACCGCCTCATGGACATGGGATGGAAGGTGCTGCTGCCGATCGGGCTGGTGTGGGTGATGGCCACGGCCGGGATCGTCGTCGCGCAGGAGACCGTCGAGCGGGGCACGGTGCTGCGCGGGGTGGGCCTGGCGGTCGCCGTGCTGCTGGGCATCGTGCTGCTGCTGCCGCTGTTCGAACGGCGTCGGGGAGTCGAGCCGGCTGACGGCGACGTGGAAGGAGACGTCGCTGCGAGCGATGACACCCTGGGTGACCTGCGCCGCGTCATCGATGAGCGCACGCCGGACCGCGTCAGCGTCGAGTCCTGACTGTACTGTGACCTTCCGTTTCGCTACTGAGTCCCGCGGCTGGCGCCGCGCTCCTGACGCCTGAAGGAGCTCCACCATGTTCAACGCACTGCGGAAGGGCTTCGGGCTGACCGGCAAGACGATGTTCCGCCGGCCGGTCACGACCCAGTACCCGGAGGTCAAACGCGAGCCGCAGCCCAGGTTCCATGGCCGTCACATCCTCAACCGCTACGAGGACGGCCTCGAGAAGTGCATCGGCTGTGAGTTGTGCGCCTGGGCGTGCCCGGCCGACGCGATCTACGTCCAGGGCGCCGACAACACGCCCGAAGCCCGCTACTCGCCCGGTGAGCGGTACGGCGCGGACTACCAGATCAACTACCTGCGGTGCATCTTCTGCGGGCTGTGCATCGAGGCGTGCCCGACGCGGTCGCTCACGATGTCGCACGAGTACGAGCTGGCCAGCGACAGCCGCGAGTCGATGATCTTCACCAAGGACATGTTGATGGCGCCGCTGCCGGCGGGCGCGAAGCCGACCCCGCACACCGACGCGGAGGTCGCCGCGCGTGGCCTGACCTACTATCCGGGCCCGGCCGCACAGCGAACGATCGGCGGTCCGCCGGCTCGGGCGTGGCACGATCCTGACGATCCCGCCACGCCGGAGGAGGCCGTCGGACCAGCCACCGTCAAGCTGGGCGGCGGCGAGACCGAGCCACCCACGCACGGGGAGCACTAGATGCACGCACTGCTGGCGCAGACGGCGCCGGCCACCGGGGTGGTCGGCAGCAGCGCCGAGTTCTGGGTCTTCTGCGTGACCGCGGTGCTCGCGATGGGCACGGGCTTCAGCGTCGTGGTGCTGCGCAACGCCGTGCACGCCGCACTCATGCTGGTGGTCAACCTCTTCGCGATCGCGATCCTGTACGCACTGCTGGAGGCCCAGTTCCTGGCGGTCGTGCAGATCATCGTCTATGCGGGCGCCATCATGGTGCTGTTCCTGTTCGTGCTGATGCTGCTGGGCGTCGGAAGCGAGACGCGCTTCAGCACCCGGGTGAGGGGCCAGCGGACCGCCGCAGTGCTGCTGGGCCTCGGGCTGGTGATCCTTCTGGTCGGGGCCGGCGCCGGGCAGTTCATGGGTACCGACGCCATCTGTCCGGCCGACGGCAGCACCGGCACGGTGTGCACCGGACTCGCCGGCGCGAACGTCGATGGCAACGTTGCGGGTGTCGGGCGGCTGCTGTTCACCACGTACATGTGGCCGTTCGAGGTCACGTCGGCGTTGCTCGTGATCGCGGCGCTGGGCGCGATGGTGCTCAAGCGGCGCGCCGACGCGGACGTGACCGATCTGCCGATCGACGACGAGGCGGAGCCGGGTCCCGAACCCGACGATCAGCGTCCACGTGAGCTCGTCGGCGCGGGCGAGGAGGAGCAGGCGTGAGTGCCTCGAGTAGCGACAGCGGTAGGCACACGCCATGAGCGGTGTGCCGATCGGGTGGTACATCGCGCTGTCCGCGGTGCTGTTCACGACGGGTCTGGTCGGCGTGCTCGTGCGCCGCAGCGTCATCGTGATGTTCATGTGCATCGAGCTGATGCTCAACAGCGTGAACCTGGCTCTGATCACGTTCTCGCGCCTGCACGGCAACCTCGACGGGCACGTGCTGTCGTTCTTCGTGATCGTCGTCGCCGCCGCCGAGGTGACGATCGGGTTGGCGCTGATCGTCAACCTGTTCCGGCTGATGGGCTCGACCGACGCCGACGACGCAGATCGTCTGCGGGCATGAGGAGGCACACACGATGACCAGCGTGCTCGCGGCTGCGGGACTCGCCGGGCCGGCACCGGGCGCGCCTGGTGGGACGCTCGGTCTGCTCGCCACCGAGAGCGGGTTCGCCGGCGAGTACGTGACCGCCGCCGCCGGATCACCTGCCGACTTCGCGTGGCTGATCCCGGTGGTGCCGGCCCTGTCCGCCGCGCTCCTGCTGCTGTTCGGCCGCCGCATCGGCAAGGTGTCCGCCGCGATCGCGATCACCGCGGTCGGCTTCAGTGCGACGCTGTCCACCGCTGTGTTCCTGCAGCTCGCCGCAGCCGACGAGGCGGAACGCAGCCTCGTCACGGTGGTGGCCGAGTGGCTGCCCATCGGCGACTTCACCGTCGACTGGGCGCTGCTGGTGGATCCGCTGTCGGCGGTGATGCTGCTGCTCGTGACGTGGGTCGGCCTGCTGATCCACATCTATTCGCTCGGCTACATGCAGGGTGACGACCAGTACACGCGGTTCTTCGCCTACCTCAACCTGTTCGTCGCGTCGATGCTGGTGCTGGTGCTCGGCGAGAGCCTGCTGGTGCTCTTCGTCGGGTGGGAGCTGGTCGGCCTGTCGAGCTACCTGTTGATCGGCTTCTGGTTCACCGAGCTGCCCAACGCCGTCGCGGCCAAGAAGGCGTTCATCGTCAACCGCGTCGGTGACGTCGGGTTCATGATCGCCATGTTCCTGACATTCTCGGCGCTGGGCTCGCTGTCGTTCACCGAGATCCTGCCGCGCGCCGGTGACATCGCCACCGGCACGGCTGTGGCGATCGGTCTGCTGCTGCTGGTCGGCGCGGCGGGCAAGAGCGCCCAGATCCCGCTGTTCGTGTGGCTACCGGACGCCATGGCCGGACCCACACCGGTCAGCGCGCTGATCCACGCCGCGACCATGGTGACCGCGGGCGTCTACCTGGTTGCGCGCATGTCGCCGCTGTACGCGTTCCTCCACGAGGCCGCGACGGTCGACGTCGGCCTGCTGGTCGCGTGGGTCGGCGTGCTGACGGCCCTGCTCGCCGCGCTGATCGCCTGCGCCCAGAACGATCTCAAGAAGATCCTGGCGTACTCGACGATCAGCCAGCTGGGCTACATGTTCATCGGTGTCGGGCTGGGCAGCCAGGCCGCGGGTGTGTTCCACCTGCTGACGCACGGCTTCTTCAAGGCGCTGCTGTTCCTGGCCGCAGGATCGGTCATGCACGCCATGCACGAGGAGAACGACGTCTGGAAGATGGGCGGGCTGCGGCACAAGATGCCGGTGACCTTCGCGACGTCGGCCGTGGGCACGCTCGCGATCGCCGGTCTGCCGTTCTTCGCGGGCTTCTACTCCAAGGAGGAGGTGCTCGCCGCCGCGATCGAGACGCCCGGTGCCGAGCTCATCTGGGTGCTCGGTGCACTGGTGGCAGGTCTGACCGCGTTCTACATGTGCCGCTGGTTCTTCCTGATCTTCCTTGGTGAGTCGCGCGTGCCCGACGGCATCCACCCGCACGAGTCACCGTTGTCGATGACCCTGGTGCTCGGCGTGCTCGGGGTCGCCTCGGTCGGCGGTGCGTTCATCGGCGTCACGCCGGCCAGTTACCTGCGCTTCTGGGAGCTCGAGCACGGGTGGCTGTTCGAGTGGCTCGCGCCCGCCGTGCAGCCGTACGTCGGCGAGGAGGCGTGGTACAGCGAGATCACCGCCGGGTTCGTCGTGCTGGCGGTCGTGGCCGCAGGCATCGCCGCCGCCTACGCGCTGTACATGCGTCCGGTCGACATCGCCGCCGTGCGCGGTCGCATGGGCTGGCTGTACCAGGCGATGCTGCGCAAGTTCTACGTCGACGAGCTCTACGAGCGGACGGTGGCGCATCCGGGCCTGTTGATGTCCGAGGGAATGGCCGAGTTCGACGCCCGCGGCATCGACGGGTTCGTCAACGGACTCGGGCGCGGCACGTACGAGCTCAGCCAGTCCGGCCGTCGGGTGCAGACGGGGTTCGTCCGCAGCTATGCGCTGGCAGTGCTGCTGGGCACGGTACTGGTCTCTGTCCTGTTCCTCGGCGGCTCCCTGCTGAGCCAGTGACATGAGCTCAAGGAGCGAAGCGGTAGGTCGCGTGACATGACCACGAACACCGGCTGGATCGACGCAAGGACGTACCCACGATGATCCTGTTCGCACAGGCGATACCCGAGATCCCGTGGGCGGCACTGTCGCCCGAGCTGGTGCTGTTCGGGGTCGGCATCCTCGTGCTGCTGCTCGAGACGGCGGGCGAGCGTCGCGTGGTCGCGTCGGCAGCGGTCGCCGCGGCGTTGTCGGCCGGTGCGCTGCTGCGCGTGCTGAATGCTGAGGACGGCGCAGTCACCCTCCCCGCGCTGGTGATCCTGGCCGCGGCCGCGCAGCTCGCGCTCACCTATGTGTGGCAGCGGCGGCCGCGTGTGCTGTCGGCCGTGCTGTCCGCCCTCGGGCTGATGGCCACCCTCGGAGTGGTCGCCTGGCAGTGGACCGCCACCAGCGACGCCGGGCTGATCCAGCCGTCGAGCGTGCTGGGCGACATGGTCGCGATCGACGGTGTCGCGTTGTTCACCCGGATCATCGTGTGCTCCGCGGCGCTCGTGTCGATCCCGCTCGGATGGATGTATCTCGAGGACCGTCGCATCCACCGGGCCGAGTACTACCCGCTGCTGCTGATCGCCGCCGTGGGCATGAACCTGCTCGCCGCATCGGCCGACCTGATCATGGTGTTCATCGCGATCGAGGTGCTGTCGCTGGGGCTGTACGTGCTGTCCGGGTTCGCCACGAGGGACCTCACGTCGCAGGAGTCGGCGTTCAAGTACTTCCTGCTGGGTGCGTTCTCGAGTGCGATCCTGCTCTACGGCATCGCGCTGACCTACGGCGTCACCGGCTCGACGAACATCGCCGAGGCGGGCCGCGCGCTGACGTTGAACGGCGGTGACCCGCTGACACTGACGGCCATGGGCCTGCTGCTCGTCGGGTTCGCCTTCAAGACGGCGCTGGTGCCGTTCCACATGTGGACGCCCGACGTGTACCAGGGCGCGCCGACGCCGGTCACCGGGTTCATGGCGGCCGGCACCAAGGCTGCGGCCTTCGCGGCGTTCCTGCGTGTCTTCGTCGGCGCCTTCGGTCCGCTGGAGTGGTCGTGGGTGCCCGCCATCTGGACGCTGGCGGTCATCACGATGCTCGGCGGAGCGATCCTGGCCGTGGTGCAGACCGACGTGAAGCGCATGCTGGGCTACTCGGCCATCGCGCACGCCGGCTACGCCCTGATCGGTCTGCTGAGCGTCAACGCCTCGGGTGTCGGCGGCATGCTGTTCTACCTGCTGGTCTACGCGATGATGAGCGTCGGGGCGTTCGGCGTGCTCAGCATCATTGAACGCCGGCAGCAGCGTTCGGTCGCGATCTCGGACCTGCGTGGACTGTGGCGACGCAACCCCGTGCCCACGATCATGCTCGGGCTGTTCCTGTTCTCGCTCGCAGGCATCCCAGGGACCGCGGGCTTCATGGCCAAGCTGGCGGTGTTCCGGGCCGGGCTCGAGGCAGGTCAGGTCGCGCTGGTGATCGTCGCGGTGGTCTCGAGCGTCATCGCCGCGTTCTTCTACCTGCGCGTCACCGTCGCGATGATCATGGACGACGAGCCCGACGACCTCGTCGACGCCGAGCCTGCGATGCTCACACTGGGCTCCCAGGCGGGCCTCGCACTGACCGCCGCGGCGGTGGTCGCCCTGGGGGTCATACCTGGCATCGTCGTCGACCTCAGCACGACAGCATCGTCACTGGTCCGGTAGGTGTCGCTATCCGCTGACGTCATCGATGATCTCGCCGCACGTGGTGCGGAGCGGGGCATCGATCTGCGCCCCGGCATGCTCGCCGTCGAGGAGCGTCTCGACGCGTTGGTGACCGTCGACCGGCTGCCGTTCCTCGAGACGGCGTCGCGCTACCTCCTCGATGCAGGGGGCAAGCGGTTCCGTCCGATGCTCGTGCTGCTCTGCGGGCTGGCCGGTGGTGCGTCGGTGACCGACGACGCGCTGGTCGACGCCGGCGCGATCGTCGAACTCGTCCACGTGTCGACGCTGTACCACGACGACGTCATGGATGATCCGCCGCTCCGGCGCGGCCAGCCACCCGCCCACCGTCGGTGGTCGGCGACCGTGTCGGTGCTGACCGGCGACTTCCTCCTCGCCCGGGCGTCGGAGCTGTCGGCCGCCCTGGGGGTCGAGGTCACCCGGATCATGTCGCAGACCATCGCGGCGCTGTGCCAGGGTCAGATCCGGGAGGTGCAGGGCACCGCGTCGGCCGCCGATCACGGGATCGCCACCGTCGAACCGACGCGGGAGCACCACCTGGCGACCATCGGCGAGAAGACGGCGTCGCTGATCGCCTCGTCATGCCGCCTCGGTGCACTGCTCAGTGACAAGAGGCCCGAGGTGGTCGAGGGCTTCACGCGTTTCGGCTGGCACCTGGGTATGAGCTTCCAGCTGGCGGACGATCTGCTCGACCTGATCGGTGAGGCGACCGAGTCGGGTAAGGAGCCCGGGACGGATCTGCGTGACGGTGTCCTGACGCTCCCGGTCCTGCTCGCGCTCGAGGCCGACGGACCCGATTCGGAGCTCGCCCGACTGCTGCAGCAACCGGCGGAGGCGGACGTCGCGCGGGCACTCGATCTGCTGTCGCGCCATGTGGCGCTCGACCTGGCCCGCGACGCGGCCCGCGTGGAAGCGGCGATGGCGCAGTCGCACCTGGACGCGCTGGCGCCGTTGCTGGCATACCCGGCGGCACTCGACGGACTGGCGTTCCTGACCGAGTACGCAGCGGACCGCGCGGGCTGACGGTGGGGGACCGGCCGCGCCCCGGCGGTGGCGCCCGCGGCGATCACAGCGTCGAGCCTGGCCCGGGAGAGCCGGATCTCGCCCCGGCCGCGGACGGCGACGATCCCGCTGATGGCGATCGGGACGCCGGCTCGGTGACGGCGGACGAACCGGTTGTGCGCGCGTTGGATGCCCGACGTGCGGGGGCCGTGGACGGCGCCGGCGATGTACCTGCCGACGAGGGTTCCGACGCCGACGCACCCGGACGCGTAAGTCGACGTCTCGTGCTGCGGCGTGCGGGAGTCGTCGCGGCCGCTGCCGGCCTCGCGGCGTGCACCGGCGACGTGGCACCCGTTACAGACGCATCCGCGGCGCCACCGACGCCCAGTGCCACGCCGTCACCGTCCGCGCCCGCGTCGGCGGCCGCGCCGACGCCCACACCGCAGGCCGTCGCGCCGCGCGGGCTGGCACCGGCGATGAACCCCCAGTTCATGGCGGTGCCACCGGTCACGCTGCCCGCGCCGGGCGCCGGCAACGGCATGAACGTCGTGATCGTGATCCTCGACTCGCTGCGACAGGATCACGTCGGCGCGTACGGTGCCCGCGACGTCGAGACGCCCGCTCTCGACGAGTTCGCGCGCACCAGCACGCGGTTCACCCAGGCCCGTCCCGAGGCGATGCCGACGGTGCAGGTCCGTCGCTGCGTGCACACCGGTCAGCGCACGTACCCCACGCGTGACTGGTGGCCGCAGAAGGGCGGGCGCGTGCGGATGCCGGGATGGCAGCGCATCCCCGAGGACCAGGTCACGCTCGCCGAGATCCTGGAGAGCGCCGGCTACTACACGTCGTTCATCACCGACGTCCCGCACCTGTTCCACCCGTCGATGAACTTCCATCGCGGGTTCCAGCACTGGGATCTGATCCGCGGCCAGTACAACGGCATGTTCCGTGGCGGCGCCGCCGCCGAGTTCCGCAACCGTGAGCAGGACCATCAGGCCCCCAAGGTATTCCGCGCTGCGGCGGAGGTGCTGGCCTCGGCCGCACGGCTGCAGCCGTTCCTCATGGTCGTCGACTCGTACGATCCCCACGAGCCCTGGGATCCGCCGACGTCGTACGTGACCCGTTACGGCGACGCCACATTCGATGGCGAGGAGCCGACAAAGGTCAGCTACGGGCCCAGCTCGGTCATGACGGAGGCGGCGCTCGACCGCGTCCGCGTGCTCTACCGTGCCGAGGTGACCATGGCCGATGCCTGGCTCGGCAAGTTCCTCGACGACCTCGATCGCCGCGGCCTGCTGGACAACACTCTGGTCGTGTTCCTGTCAGACCACGGTGTGCTGCTGGGAGAGCACGGCCTGATCGGCAAGCCGGTCGACGATTCGTTGTGGCCCGAGATCACCGACATCCCGCTGCTGATCCGGCACCCCGAGCGACGCGCCGGACGTCGCGACGATCGGATCGTGTCAACGCACGATCTGGTTCCGACGGTGTTGTCGGCGCTCGGCATCGCGCCGCCGATGGCGCTGCCGGGCCTGGATCTGACGCCGGTGCTCGAGGGGAGGCCGAACCGCGTCCGCCGGAGACGTCAGTTGACGATGGGCTACGCGCAGCACGCGCAGATCCGGACCAACCTGTGGGCATTGACCACCAACAGTGACGGCACACGTCGCCGGCTGTACGACCTGCGCGCCGAGGGCTTCGCGCGCGACGTCGCTGCCGCACACCCCGACATCGTCCGCCGCCTGGTGCAACGGATCGAACGTGACGCCGGTGGCCCGCTGCCCGTTCACGACCCGGGCGCCGTCATCGCCCGGCTCGGTGAACGCGGGTAGGCCACGGAAGCCGCGCTGACCCGCGGGTGTGCCGGACGCGCGGGCGCGCCCCGCTGGTGGCGGGTGCGCGTCCACGGGGTTGGCGCCATGCGGCCGCCACGTCTCCGGCGCCCGTCCCGATGATGTCGGGCGCTATTCCTCGTCGTGCTCGCGCCGGCCGCTGCCGCGACGCCCCCAGCCGAGAGCGCGTTCGATGGTCCGGCCGGACGTCCGGACCACACTGATCGTCCCCTCGCCGACGCCGGTCACCAGCGCCGGCAGCGCGGGCTGACCGGCCTCGCGACGCAGGAGCGCCCAGTTGATGATGAACAGGACGGTGGCGGCAGCGGGCAGCACGATGTACGGCGCCGTCCGCACGATCTCCCCACGCAGCATGATGTCGCGCAGCGCCTGGATCGCATACGTCGCGGGCAGCAGCAGGCCGACCAGCTTCCCGACTCCGACGAAGAACTGTGTGCTGAGCACGAAGCCACTGAAGAACACGCTCGCCAGCAGGACGCCCATTGCCATCTGCACGGCCTGCGTGGTCGACGATGACAGCTCGGCGATCAGGAATCCGATGCCGGTCGAGGTCAGCAGCAGCGCCACGACCACCGCCGTCAGCAACGCCCACGATCCGAGCATCGGTACGCCCAGGCCACCCACCAGCAGCGCCACCATCAGGGTCATGGTCGGCATGGCCAGGACCAATGCGCCCCCGTACCGTCCGAGCAGGCGTTCCAGGGGTGTGAGCGGTGCGACGGCGAACAGTTCGATCGTGCCGTACTGCTCCTCCTGCACGGTCGCGAGGGAGACCGTGGTGATGAGCAGGTGCTGTCCCAGCAGCACGAGCACCGCCGGGGCGTAGAAGTCCGGCAGGCCGATCGCGCCGCCCTGTACGCGCTCGACCCGGCTCGTCAACGGGCTGATCGCGACCTCCGGCGACAGGCTGGTGAAGGCGTCGATCTCCTGCTGCGCCTGTTCCAGGTCCTGTTCGATCTCGGCCAGGCGCGCCGTGTCGGTGGTGGCGGGATCGGCGACCGCCGTGATGCGGTCCAGCGTGACCAGGGTGCGGTCGAGCTCGTTCAGCGGTGTGCTGGCAGGGTCCCCCGCGCCGCTGGCCGCCGCAGCCGTGACCGGGCCGAGCAGCAGTCGAGCGGCAGCGAGGTTGCGCCGTACCTGGGGAACGGCCCGGCGGGCGCGTGCGATGTCGCCTTCCTCCAGCGAGGTGCGGAGCAGTCGGACCGCGGCCAGCGTGCGTTCGAGGCGGTCCCGGCCCTCGACCGCGTCGCGCTGCGCGTCGCGGAGCAGCGCCGCGACGAAGCTCTCGTTGAGCTCACCGACCGACAGTTGCGTCGCGGTGCCGATCGCCCGCGCCTCCAGGGGGTCGATGAAGTTGTGGTACAGGATCGCCTCCGCCGGTTCGCCGCGACGGATGGTCTGCTGCGGCTCGTTGGGCAGCGCCAGGACGATGTCGATCTGTCCGTCGCGCAGACGCTCGAGCGCGTCGTCCCTCGCCGGGGTGACCTCCGAGATCTCGAACCGGCCGGATTCGTTGAACCGGAACTGCTGGAACAGGTTGAACAGGGCGCTGTCCCGCTGGACGACGACCACCGTCTCGAGCTCCGGCGCCAGGTCGCCGAGGCTGGCGCCGAACACGAGCAGCAGGATGAACGGTCCGAGGATCACGCCGAGCAGCAGCTGCGGCTGGCGGATGATCTCGACGACGTCCTTCCGCACGAAGGCGAGGGTCCGGATCATCCACGGCTGCAGCCGTGCTTCCACGCGCATCCTCCGAGTTGATCCAGCGGGCTGCTGGCAAGGTAGCGCAGGGCCCTGGTGTCCGCCGTTGGCCGCCGACGCGGTGTGCCGCGTACACTGGCCGCCCGACCGGTGCACCCGGTCGAGCGCCGTTACGTCCGTATCCCACGAGGAGCCGATGCAACCCGCCATC
Source organism: Euzebyales bacterium (assembly GCA_036374135.1). Classification (NCBI taxonomy): domain Bacteria; kingdom Bacillati; phylum Actinomycetota; class Nitriliruptoria; order Euzebyales; species Euzebyales bacterium. Next base: position 35,558 of record DASUUK010000045.1, on the reverse strand, counting down.
GACGACGCGATCTACTTCCAGCAGTACGGCACGGTCCTCGCCCTGGCCGCCGCCGGCGTGATCCTGGTCGCTGCCGCCTTCCTGATCAACCGCCTGGTCAGTCCGGACCGCAAGTACGGGTACAAGCTGAACACGTACGAATGCGGCATCGACCCCGTGGGTCAGGGCTGGTCACAGTCGCACATCAGGTACTACATGTTCGCGTTCATGTTCGTGGTGTTCGACGTCGAGACGCTGTTCGTCTTCCCGTGGGCGACGGTGCTCGGACGTGAGGGCAACCCCGAGGCGGTGTTCATGCTCGGCGTGATGCTGGTGTTCCTGTTCTTCGTCACCATCACGCTGCCCTACGAGTGGAAGAAGGGCGTGCTCAAGTGGGTCTGATCGACCAGGTCGAGACACCCCAGCCCCTGAAGTTCGTTCTCAACTGGGGACGCCGGTACAGCCTGTGGGTCATGAACTTCGGGCTCGCGTGCTGCGCGATCGAGTTCATCGCCACATCGGCCGCGCGCCACGACTTCATCAGGCTGGGTGTCATCCCGTTCGCCCACGGTCCACGCCAGGCGGATCTCATGGTCGTGGCCGGCACGCTGACCGACAAGATGGCACCGGCGATCAAGCGGCTTTACGACCAGATGCCCGACCCCAAGTACGTGATCTCGTTCGGGTCGTGCTCGAACTGCGGTGGGCCCTACTGGGACAGCTACTCGGTGACCAAGGGCGTCGACCAGATCGTGCCGGTCGACGTGTACGTTCCGGGCTGTCCGCCGCGCCCGGAGGCGCTGCTCGAGGGCATCGTGAAGCTGCAGGAGATGATCCAGGGCGAGTCGCTCAAGGAGCGGTACGCCGCGCGAGAGGCCCGCCGGCCGATCGTCGTGGGCGGCGGTGACCCGACCCGCCACCCCGCCGACGACCCGATGTGACGAAAGGCCGGCTGTGAGCAGTGCCACAGGGGCGGTCGAGCCCGCCCGCATGTCGCCCGATGACCTCGCGACCTACCTCGGCGACCGACTGGAGCAGCGGGTGCTCGACCGCCTCGTCGCGCATGATCAGCTGACCCTCACGGTAGAGCCGTCGGCGGTACCCATCGCCGTCCAGTTGTGTCGTGACGACCCGCGACTCGCCTTCGACTTCTTCGACTTCCTGACCGGTGTCGACGAGCGTGAGGACGGCTTCGCGGTCATCATCCACCTGTACTCGACGCAGCATCGTCATCACATCCAGATCCGGGCGCTGGCCGACGGCGGTCGCGACGCGCCGACGTTGCCGACGATCAGTCACCTCTACCGCGGGGCCAACTGGCACGAGCGCGAGACCTACGACATGTTCGGCATCACGTTCGACGGGCATCCCGGGTTGCTGCCGCGCATCCTGACGGTCGAGAACTTCGAAGGCTTCCCGCTGCGCAAGGAGTTCCTCCTGATGACGCGGGAGGTCAAGCCGTGGCCGGGGCTCAAGGAGCCCAAGGAGGTCGAAGAGAACGGCGACGACGACGGCGACGCTGCGGCGTCGCGCGGCCCATCCGCCGAGGAGAAGGCCCGCATGGCGCGCGAGAAGGCCGAGCGCGCGAAGGCCAAGGCCGCCGAGGCACGCAAGAGGCGCGCCCGGGAGCGGACGAGCGCGGACACGCCTCCGGCCGCCTCTGAGGAGGTCGAACAGCCAGCCGGCGCGGGCGAGGTCGGCCCCGAGAAGGAGGCGGCACTGGCCGCTGGTGCCGGTGACGACGAGATCGCCAGCGACCCGCAGCAGGCGGCGGCCGTGGCGGATGACGCCGTGGCCAAGGACGCCGCCGCGGGCGCCGTCGGTGGGGACACCGCCGCCGGTGCACCGGGTGACGTCAGCGGTGAGGACCAGCCGGTCGCTGACGAGGCACGTGAAGCGGAGATGGCGACCACCGGCGCCGATGCGACTCCCTCCGGTACGCCCGGGGTGGAGGCCGAGGGTCGTCATGCCGGAGCAGGAGCGCAGGCGGGAGATGTCCCGGCCGACGAGACGCCGCAGATGACGTCCGACACGCAGGACGCCGAGTCGGCCCCACCGGCCGGTCAGGCGCCCGACGCCGGCGCCGGTGTCGCGCCGGCGTTCCAGGGAGATGACGGCGTCGCAGGACTCCCGCCGCGCGGGCCGGGCGAGGAGGAGCCTCGCGCGCTCGCGGGCGACGGCGTGGGTGCCACGCCGCTCGCCGATGAGGTCGACCCGCTGGCGACCGGGACCTGGGCCGACCGACCGGATCTCGACCGCCCTGTGGGCACCGACGCCGACGACCGCATCAGGCGGCTGGAGGACGAGCGCCCGGACGAAGGGGCGGGGACACCCGACTCGATCACGTTGCGTCCCGCCGTCGGCGGCCAGTTGCCGCCCGTGCCGGGGGAGGACGAGGACACCGCACGCCCGGACGATGCTGACAGCACCACAGCCGAGGACGCGGACGTGGCCGACGCCGGCGCGGTCGACGACGAGGACGAGCAGGCCTGAGTGCTGCTCGTCGGCACCGACGCGGCACCCGCCGTGCGCGTCGGCGTGTCGCGGTCCGGCGCCCCGATCATGCTCGCCGTGTGACCGCGGCCGTTGGGCTCGGCGGGGCATGTCCGCATACACTGGCCCCCCGTCCCGGGAGGCAGCTGCCCCGGGACTGCAGCGACGTCCGCGGACCAGGAGCCGGAACATCCACATGACCTCATCCAGCGGCAGGTCGCGTTCCGCCGCCGTATGGGCCGCGGTGCTCAGCAGCGACGCGGCGGATCGCCGCAGAGGGGCGCAGGCATGACGGAGACGATGCTGCCCAAGCCCGGAGCGAACGTCCTGCCCGGGCCTCCCGGCGAGTCGATGCTGGTCGAGGTCCGGGGCGAGGGCGAGCTGGCCACGCAGGACATGAGCCTGAACATCGGCCCGCAGCACCCGGCCACCCACGGCGTGCTGCGGGTGGTGATCGATCTCGACGGCGAGGTCATCGCGCGGGCCACACCGGTGATCGGCTACATGCACCGGGGCTTCGAGAAGCTGGCCGAGGCGCGCGACTACCGCCAGATCATCGCGCTGGTCAACCGCCACGACTGGTTGTCGGCGTTCTGCAACGAGCTCGGCGTGGCCATGGCCGTCGAGCGCATGATGGAGCTCGAGGTGCCTGAGCGCGCCCAGTGGATCCGCGTGCTGATGGCCGAGTGGAACCGCGTGCTCAACCACCTGATGTTCGTCGGCTCGTTCGGTCTGGAGCTCGGCGCGATCACGCCCGTGTTCTTCGCCTTCCGTGAGCGCGAGGACATCCAGCACCTGATGGAGAGCGCGACGGGCGGGCGCCTGCACTTCACCTACAACCGGGTCGGCGGCCTCAAGGAGGATCTGCCGCGGGGATTCCTGGCGGCCAGCCAGCAGATGGTGCGCAACGTGCGCATGCGCAACCAGGAGTACCGCGACCTGTTGCAGGGCAACGAGATCTTCATGGCCCGCACCAAGGGCGTCGGCGTCCTCGATCCCCGGGTGGCGCTGAGTTACGGCGTGTCGGGTCCGACGCTGCACGCGACCGGTGTCGGCGAGGACTGTCGGGTCACGGAGCCGTACGCGATGTACGACAAGGTCGACGTGCACGTGCCGACCGGGACCAACGGCGACAGCTTCGACCGGTTCATGATGCTGCTGGACCGCATCGACGCGAGCCTCGACATCATCGAGCAGGTGCTCGGCAGCATCCCATCCGGTCCGGTCAACGTGAAGCTGCCGAAGGTCGTGAAGGCGCCGGAGGGCGCCATCTACGTCCGCACCGAGAACCCGCTGGGCCAGGGCGGCTACTACCTGGTGTCGGACGGGCGCAAGAACCCGTGGCGGTTGAAGATGCGCACGCCCAGCTTCAACAACATCTCGATGGTCCCGCACCTGCTCGAGGACGCGCTGCTGCCGGACATGATCGCGATCCTGGGCAGCGTGTTCTTCGTCGTCGGCGACGTGGACCGTTAGGGGCGGACGAGCTCGATGGAAACCCTGTTCACGCTGGACAACGTCTGGCTCGCGCTGATCCTCAAGGTGCTCGCCGTCATCGTGATCTTCCTGACCGTGCCCCTGGTGATGGGCTACATGGAGCACAAGGTGCTGGCGCACATGCAGGCGCGGCTCGGGCCCATGGAGGCGCTGCCCCACGGCGTCGGTCAGCTGGTTGCCGACGGCATCAAGTTCCTCCAGAAGGAGAACATCGTGCCGGCCGCGGCCGACAAGCGGGTGTTCGGACTGGCGCCCGGCGTCATGCTGATCCCGGCCATCGTCGTGCTGACCGTCATTCCGTTCGGACCCGGGGCGTTCGCCGAGAACCTCGACGCCGGCATCTTCTTCGCGCTCGCAGTGTCATCGATCGGCACGATCGGGCTGCTGATGGCCGGGTGGTCCAGCGCGAACAAGTACTCACTGATGGGCGGCCTGCGGGGTGCCGCGCAGCTGATCGCCTACGAACTGCCGATGGTGCTGGCGGCTGCTGCGGTGGTCCTGCAGGCAGAGACGCTGTCGCTGGTGGGCATCGTCGAGGCGCAGGCGGACTTCCAGCTCTTCGGCACGATCACCATCCCGTACGCCGTGCCGCACTTCTTCGGCCTGGCCCTGTTCTTCATGTCGGCGGTCGCCGAGCTCAACCGTCCGCCGTTCGACATGCCGATCGCGGACGCCGAGCTGATCGCCGGCCACATGACCGAGTACACCGGCATCCGCTTCGCGTTCTTCCTGCTCAGCGAGTACGCGGGCATGGTTGTGTTCGGCGCCCTGGCCACCGTGCTGTTCCTCGGTGGCTGGTATCCGTGGCCCGGCTTCCTGCTGCCCGACGGCTGGCTCGGGGTGGTGGTCGGCTTCGGCACGACCATCGGCAAGATCGCCGCCTTCATGTTCCTGTTCATCTGGCTGCGGGCGACGTTCCCGCGGCTGCGCGAAGACCAGCTGCAGCGGCTGTCGTGGCTGATCCTCATCCCGCTCGCGATCCTGCAGATCGTCGTCGTCGCGATCGCCAAGGTGGTGGCATAGTGCCGTCGCTGCCCGCTCCGCCGAAGATCGGCCTCGTCAAAGGTCTGGGCCTGACGCTCAAGACCTTGCTGACGCCGGCCACGACGGCGCAGTACCCGCACGTCAAGCCCGATCTGCCGCCACGCACGCGCGGCGTCATCGCGCTGATGGAAGAGAACTGCACCGTCTGCATGCTCTGCGCGCGCGAATGCCCGGACTGGTGCATCTACATCGACTCGCGCAAGGAGACGGTCCCGGCTCCCGGCGGTGGCGGCCGCATGCGCACCCGCAACACACTGGAGCGCTTCGCGATCGACTTCGCGCTGTGCATGTACTGCGGCATCTGTGTCGAGGTGTGCCCGTTCGACGCGCTGTTCTGGTCGCCCGAGTTCGAGTACTCGACCTACTCGATCCGCGAGCTGACGCACGAGCGCGACCAGTTGCGGCGCTGGATGGACACGGTGCCGCCACCGCCCGCGCTGGAGGTCGGCGCTGAGACGCCCGGTGAGATCGAGACGGGACTCGACAAGGCGCGCAAGGAGGCCGAGGACCAGATCTCGGCCCTGCTGGCCGCCCAGGGGCAGGCCACTGACGGTGCCCAGCCCGATGCGTCCGGCGGCGGCGGCGCTGCCACGGCCGTCGACGACGAGCCGCACGTCGAGGCGCAGGTCGACCAGGAGTTCTACGACGCGCAGATCGCCGACGGCGTACCTGAGCGCGTCGCCCGCGCCAAGGCCAAGGCCCACTACGTCCGCACCGAACGTGTCCGCATCAAGGCCCAACGCGCCGAGGGCTGACGGCCGGGCCGTGGTGCGTCGGTCGCGCTCAGTTGGTACCGTGCCGCGTACACTTGGCCGGGTCCTGCGAGGCACGACGACGCGCGTTCGGCCGCGTCGGTGCGCGGTGCCGCGCGACGGACGACCGCGTCACGCTGGCACGACGGATCTACGAAAGAGCACAGCTTGCTGAGCATCCAGGACCTCGCGATGTTAGGTGTCGCGGTCATCGGCGGCGCCGCCGCGCTGCTGGTGGTCCTGTCGCGCAACGTCGTGCACTCGGCCCTGTATCTGGTGATCGCCCTGTTGTCGGTCGCCGGAACCTTCCTGCTGCTCGGCGCGGAGTTCCTCGCCTGGGCGCAGGTGCTGGTCTACGTCGGCGCGGTCGTCGTGCTCATCCTCTTCGGCCTCATGCTCACACGAGCGCCGATCGGGCCGATGCCACAGGAGAGCGACGTCGGCCCGTGGTTCCCGCTGGTGCCGGCCGGTGGGCTGTTCGGCGTGCTGACGTACCTGATCTTCACCCAGTTCGGCGGTGAGCGCATCGACCTGACCGTGGTGCGCACGAGCGCGCTCGGCCAGCAGCTCTACGTGGAATGGGCGTTCCCGTTCATGGTGCTGGGCTACTTCCTTACCGTCGCACTGATCGGCGCCGTCGTCATCGCCCGTCGCGAGGAGGGCGAGGGCCCGGTCCCGGCCGAGGATCACGAGCGGCTCGAGGCCACCTACACCGACGCGACGCCGTCGCCCGGTCGCCTGGCACCGCATGCGGGCGCCCGTGACCGGGTCGACACGTCGGGTACCGAGGGTCCGGTGCCGGACGAGGTGCGCTCATGACGCACCTCACCGTTGGACGCGATCGAGTGGACGCATGAACGCGTCGTTCCCGCTGCTGTTCGCGGCCGCGCTGTTTTGCATCGGTGTCTACGGGGTGCTCAGCCGACGCAACGCCATCATGGTCCTGATGAGCGTCGAGCTGATGTTGGCCGCCGTGATAATCAACCTCGTGGCGTTCGGCGCGCTGGCGCCGGTCGTCGAGCGCGAGCACGTGGGCCAGATCTTCGCCCTGTTCGTCCTGGCGATCGGCGCCGCCGAGGTGGGCATCGGCCTGGCGATCGTGCTGCTGCTGTACCGCAACCGGGCGTCGGTCAACATCGACGACGCCGATCTCATGAAGTACTGATGCGCGCCACGAGCGCGCGGTCGGTCCCCGCCGCGCCCCGCCACCGCACCCGTCCCACGACCACACCGCCGGCACCGGCGCAGGAAGGAGTCTGACGCATGGCGCAGTACGCGTGGCTCATCCCGCTGCTGCCGGCAGTGTCCGCGTTGATCATCTGGCTGTTCGGCAGGAAGCTGGCCAGGGGCGGCGCGTTGGTCGGCATCACGGCGGTCGGGCTGGCGTTCCTCGCGGCGCTGGGCGTCGCGGCGGAGGTGTTCCCGGCCAACGTCGACGCCGTGCTCACGGCCGAGGAGGCGCTCCACGAGGAGGGTGGCGTCCACAGCGAGGAGGGCGAGGGCGACCACGGCGAGGTGGAAGGTGCCGCCGAGGGCGAGGATCACGCCGGTGCGGCGACCGTGCTCGTGGCATCGGCGGACGACGCGCTGATCGCCGCCGCCGAGAACGAGGCGGAGGAGGTCGTCCAGGTGCCCGCTGGGGCACAGGCGTTCCTGTACGAGTCCGGCACCGACATCACGGGCATGGAGCAGGCACCGTTCGACGCGGGCATCCGCGTCGACGGGCTCGCGGCGATGATGTTCCTGCTGGTCACCTTCGTGAGCCTCATGGTGCAGATCTACTCGCTCGGCTACATGGAGGGCGACCCGCGGTTCACCTGGTTCTACGCGCTGTTGAGCGTGTTCACGATGTCGATGCTGCTGCTGGTCATCAGCAACAACCTCATGTTGCTACTCGTCGGGTGGGAGCTCGTCGGCGTCTGTTCGTTCCTGCTCATCGGCTTCTGGTGGGAGGAGAAGGCGAACTCGAGTGCGGCGATCAAGGCGTTCCTGACCACCAAGTTCGGCGACGTCGGGCTGGTCGTCGGGATCATGGCCATGTGGGGCATGTTCCGCACGTTCGACATCGGCGAGATCATCACGATGGTGGACGAGGGCACCCAGGCCGGGGGAGCGGAGCTCAACACCGGGTTGCTGACGTTTGCGCTGGTGGCCATGTTCGGCGGAGCGATCGGCAAGTCGGCGCAGTTCCCGCTCCACACCTGGCTGCCGGACGCGATGGCGGGCCCCACGCCGGTGAGCGCCCTGATCCACGCGGCGACCATGGTGACCGCCGGCGTGTTCCTGATCGCGCGGCTGTTCCCGGTGTTCTCGGCCTCCGCGACCGCCCAGGGCGTGATCGCAGTGATCGGAGCGATCACGCTGATCTCGGCCGGGCTGCTGGCCCTGGTGCAGGACGACGTCAAGCGCGTACTGGCCTACTCGACGGTGTCGCAGCTGGGATACATGGTCGCGGCGCTGGCGTTCAGCTACACCGCCGGCATCTTCCACCTGTTCACCCACGGTTTCTTCAAGGCGCTGCTGTTCCTGGGCGCGGGATCACTGATACACGCGGTGCACAGCAACAACATGAGCGACATGGGTGGGCTGCGGAGGTTCATGCCCTACACCTACGTGACCTTCGCGGTCGGCTCGTTCGCGCTGATGGCCATCCCGCCGCTGGCCGGGTTCTGGTCGAAGGACGAGGTGCTCGTCGGTGCCTTCCAGGCCGGCGGCTACGCCGGCAACCTGGTGACGATCCTCGGCGCGGTCGGTGGGTTCGTGACCGCGCTGTACATGACCCGGACGCTGTGGCTGGTGTTCGGGGGCGAGTACCGCGGGCACGGCCATCCGCACGAGAGCCCGGGATCGATGACGTGGCCATTGGTCGCGCTGGCCGTGCCCGCCGCGCTGATCGGCTTCATCAACATGCCAGTGCCGTGGTTCCACGAGCGGGGCTTCGCCGCCTGGACGATGTTCTCGACGGAGTACTTCATCGGTCATCCGGCGGAGTTCAACCTGCTGATCGCCGGTGCCTCGACCCTGCTCGCCATCGGGGCCGCCGCGCTCGGGACCATGTGGTACCGGGAGGCGTGGTCCGCCGAGCGCGATCCGCTGCTCAACATGGGCGCGGTCACGCGGGTGCTCGAGCGCAAGTACTACCTCGACGACCTGTACACCGACCTGATCGTGCGCACCGCGATCCGCGACAAGCTGGCCCCCGCCGCCTACTGGAGCGACCAGCGGGTGCTGGACCGCATCGTGTACGGCGTGGGCGTGGGCGTGAACCGCTTCGCACAGTGGGTCTACGACGTCGGTGACCAGAAGGGCATCGACGCGGGCGTCAACGGCCTGGGGCTGTCGATGCTGTGGTCGTCGGCCAAGGTGCGACTGGCCCAGAGCGGCAACGTGCAGCTCTACGCAGGTGCCATGTTCACAGGTGTGGCGGTGCTCGCGATCGTGTTCGCGGTCGCGTAGCGCCGGCAGGAACGACATGCACGACGTAGCGGTGGCGGCCAGTGACGGACAGACCTCAAGTAGCGAAGCGGTAGGTCACGAAGAGAGAAGAGGGAAGCACGCATGAGTTGGGAAAGCTCGGCGCTGACGATCACGGTGTTCCTGCCACTGGTCGGTGCGGCGCTGATCGCGCTCATCCCCAAGGAGCGGGAGGAGAGCGCCCGCCCGGTCGCGCTGATCGTGTCGGTGATCGGCTTCGCGCTGTCGCTGCTGATCCTGGCCGGCTACGACTTCGGCCTGCGCGGGCTGCAGTTCGAGGTCGAGGCGCCGTGGCTCAGCGTGATCGGGGCGAACTACCACCTCGCGATCGACGGCGTCAGCCTGCCACTGTTCGTGCTCAGCTACCTGCTGACGTTCCTGTGCAGCGTCTACGCCTACAGCCACATCGAGGACCCGGGCAAGCCGAAGGCGTTCCTGGCACTGATGCTCGTGCTGCAGACAGGCATGGCTGGCACGTTCGTGGCGTTCGACCTCGTGCTGTTCTTCATATTCTGGGAGCTCGTGCTCGTCCCGATGTACTTCATGATCGGGATCTGGGGCGGGCCCAACCGCATGTACGCCGCCGTCAAGTTCTTCCTGTACACGCTCTTCGGCTCGGTGTTCATGCTGGTCGCGTTCCTGGCGATCTACTTCACGCTTCCAGGCGCTGAGCGGACCTTCGACATCCCGCAGTTGACGCAGCTGGCCATGGAGGGCGCTTTCACGCAGGAGTTCCAGATCCTGGCCTTCACCGGCGTCTTCCTGGGCTTTGCGATCAAGGTGCCGATGTGGCCGTTCCACACCTGGCTGCCCGACGCGCACACCGAGGCCCCAACGATCGGCAGCGTGCTGCTGGCCGGCATCCTGCTGAAGATGGGCACGTACGGCTTCGTGCGGATCGCGCTGCCGATCCTGCCGGACGGCGCCGTCGCGTTCGCGCCGCTCATCGCCGTGCTGGCGGTCATCGCGATCCTCTACGGCTCGCTGTGCTGCCTGGCCCAGCGTGACCTCAAGCGCCTGATCGCCTTCAGCTCGGTCGGCCACATGGGCTTTGTGATGCTGGGCATCGCCACGCTGACCCCGATCGGCATCAACGCCGCCGTGTTCGGCATGGTCGCCCACGGCGTGATCACCGGCATGCTGTTCTTCGTGGCCGGCAGCATCAAGGAGCGCTACCACACCCGCGAGATCGCCGAGATCGGCGGCGGCATGTTCCAGACCATGCCGAGGATGGGCGCGATCTTCGCCTTCGTGGCGATCGCCAGCCTCGGCCTGCCCGGCCTGGCCGGGTTCTGGGGCGAGATCATGGCGCTGCTCGCGGCGTTCTCGCCGGCCGAGGTGCTCGAGCCCTATCTGGGTCTGTACCGCGTGCTGATGGTGCTCGGCGCCATCGGCACCGTGCTGACGGCCGGCTACTTCCTGTGGATGATGCAGCGGGTGATGATGGGTCAGGCCCCGGAGAAGTGGCGCGAGGCGTCGTTGGCCGACGTCTCCGCGCTCGAGCTCGGCACCTGGCTGCCGCTGCTGATCATGACCGGGCTCCTGGGCGTGCTGCCGGTGCTGGTGACCGGCATCACCGACAGCGACGTGACCCGCATCATGGCCGTGTTCAGCTAGGCGGTCGTGATGCGTCCTCAAGTAGCGGAGCGGTAGGACCCGTGGAGTCCTCAAGTAGCGGAGCGGTAGGACCCGTGGAATGACTGATGTGACCACCGTTGACCTGTTCGCGCTGGCGCCCGAGCTGTCGGTGTTGGCGGGAGCGCTGCTGGTGCTGCTGATCGAGCTGTTCGTCCCCAGCGACCGCAAGCAGCAGGTCAACGCCATCGGCGTGATCGCTGTGCTCGTGGGGCTGGCGTTCGTCGTCGCGCTGGCGGTGTCCGGCGGTGAGCGCGCCGCGTTCGGCAACATGTTCGTCGTCGACACCTATGCGTTGCTGCTGAAGGCGTTCTTCCTGGCGGTCGCGCTGGCGGTGCTGTTCATCTCCTACCGGTACTTCGCGGAGTTCCGCACCTACCAGGGCGAGTACTACTTCCTGCTGCTCAGCGCGTTCCTGGGCTGCATGCTGATGGCGTCAGCGCGTGACCTCGTGATGATCTTCATCGCGCTGGAGCTCGTCAGCGTGCCCGGGTTCGTGATGGCCGGCCTGCGCAAGTTCGACCTGCGCTCCAACGAGGGCGCGATGAAGTTCTTCCTCATCGGTGTGCTGTCGGTCGCGGTGCTGCTGTATGGCCTGTCGATCGTCTACGGCTTCACCGGCACCACCGACCTGGTGGGCGTGGCCGACGCGCTGCGTGGCATGGACGACATCCCGCTGCTCAACGCGAGCATCCTGTTCGTGATCGTCGGGTTCGGGTTCAAGATCTCGGCGGTGCCGTTCCACTTCTGGGCGCCGGACACGTACGAGGGCGCCCCCGTGCCCGTCACGGCCTTCCTGTCGGTGGCGTCGAAGGCCGCCGGGTTCGCGGGGCTGCTGCAGGTGTGCTTCGTCGCGTTCGAGCCGGTCGCCGACGTGTGGGCGGTCCCCCTGGGCATCATCGCCGTCGTCACCATGACGGTCGGCAACCTGACTGCCATGAGCCAGACGAACATCGTCCGCCTGCTGGCGTACTCGTCGATCGGCCACGCCGGCTACATGCTGACGCCGTTCGGTGTTGTGGCCGCCGGCGCGGCGGAGATCAACAGCACGGCGTTCTCGGCTGTGCTGCTGTACCTGCTGGCGTACGGGATCATGAACATGGCGGCGTTCGCCGTCGTCACCGCCGTCACGCGCGGCGATCCGACCCGTGATCTCTCCGACTACGCCGGACTGGGCCAACGCGCCACCGGCATGGCCATGGCGCTGACGATGGCGCTGCTGTCGCTGGGCGGCATCCCGCTGCTGGTCGGATTCTGGGCCAAGTTCTTCGTGTTCCGCGCGGCGGTCGTCGCCAACACGTCGTTCGGGATCTTCCTCGCGTCCGCCGTGGTCATCAACTCGGTCATCGCGATGTTCTACTACCTGAAGATCCTGCGGACGATGTGGATGGACGAGCCGGCGTCCGATGCCGCGCTGCGCCCCGGATTCGCGTTGAACTTCGCAGCGATCGGTCTGGCCGCGCTGACGGTCGGGACGTTCTTCGCGTTCAACCTGTTCGCCAGGGCCGCGGACCTGTCCGCGGTGCTCCTGGCGTCCACCGGCTGACCAGCACGACCGCCGGAATGGGTGGCGGTTGCTCCCGCGTGGCCGGGGCGGTTGCCACGGTGGCGGGCGGCCGTTTGCCGTTTACCTGAGGTTGACCAGATCCGGGGACATCCCTGACGGCCAACGGTGCACGGACTGGCTACCGTTGTCGTGGAGGGTCAGCCGGAACCGGCGCCGGGCCGGATCCGCAGGGAAGCTGACGGACCACGATGTTCAAGTCGCTCAAGACGGGTGTGCTACTGGCCGCGCTGTCCGGCCTGCTGCTGTTCATCGGACAGACGCTCTGGGACGAGAGCGGTCTGATCATCGCGCTCGGCATCGCGCTGGTCATGAACGTCGGCAGCTACTGGTTCTCCGACAAGCTGGCCATCAAGATGGCCCGTGCCCAGCCGGCGAGTCCGCAGCAGTACCCCTGGTACCACGAGCTGGTGCAGGAGCTCGCGGCGAAGGCCAACCAGCCGATGCCGACGCTGTACATCTCGCCGTCGCCGCAGCCCAATGCGTTCGCGACCGGGCGGAACCCGCAGCACGCCGCAGTATGCGTGAACAAGGGCCTGATCGACATCCTCGACCACGATGAGATGGAGGGCGTGCTGGCCCACGAGCTGTCGCACGTCTACAACCGCGACATCCTGATCGGCAGCGTCGCGGCGACGATCGCGACCGCCATCACGTTCGCGGCCCGCATCGGGTTCTGGTTCGGCGGTGGCCGCGACAGCCGTGACAACCCCATCGCGAGCATCGCCATGATCTTCCTCGCCCCGATCGCCGCGATGATCCTACAGCTCGCGGTCACGCGCAGTCGCGAGACACAGGCCGACGCCAGCGGCGCGGAGCTCAGCGGCAAGCCGCTGGCGCTGGCGAGCGCGCTGCGCAAGCTCGAGAGCGGCGGTAGGCAGCTGGCCCGTCAGGGGATCGGTGGCACGCCCGCGGAGCAGCCGACGTCGGCGTTCAGCTCGCTGTACATCTCGGCGCCGTTCGGTGGCCTCGTGCGCGGTGGGATGGGCAGCCTGTTCCGCTCGCACCCCAAGACCGAGGATCGCGTCCGCAACCTCGAGTCCATCGCCCGCCGGATGGGCCAGATCGCCTGACCGGGCGGCTGGCGCGGGCCGGGTCGCGCCGTCAGCCGTCGGATCGACCGGACGGCGCACCCGGGCATCCGCCGTCGTGGCCACAGGACGACCGGCAGGACGGTGACCGGTACCGCCCACAGGTCGGTCGCGTCGGCCGTGACCCCCACCGTTGGCGGCGATCGCCGCGCTCCGGTCATCAGCCACTGCAGCCAGCCGAGCCCCACGGCGTACGCGCGTGTCGCTCCGGGCCAGATCTGCACCAACGCGAAACCGACGGCCCAGACGGTCGCGATCGACGCGGTGGCGGCGCCGGGCAGGCGGCGCCGCAGCAGCAGCAGCTCAGTGCAGGACACGACGACGCGGGCGGCACGACGAGTCCCGCGACGTCCGGCAGCTTGCCGGTGACTGGATCGGGCCACACGTCCTTGAGCACATGGTCGTTGAGGCCCAGGATCACCACTGCCGCCAGGTGTGCCGGATGCAGCATGAGCGCCCGTCGGCGACCGGCATCACGTGTGGACGGACCCGAGGCGTCGCGCCCGGACGTTCGCCGCTCGACGTCTGGCGACGAGGCGACCCAGGGCTACTTGTAGTTGGTGAAGCGCAGCGGGAGGTCCTGGTCGTTGGCGCGCAGCAGTGCCTGGACCTCCTGCAGGGCGTCCCGGGACTTCGAAGAGATGCGCAGCTGGTCGCCCTGGATCGCGGGCGTGACCTTCAGCTTCGAGGCCTTGATCTGCTTGACCATCGCCTTGGCCTTGTCGGTCGGGATGCCGTTGACCAGGGCGATGTCCAGGCGGTAGTGACCGCGGGATCCGGGCCTGGGCTCCTCGTGCTCGAGCGCCTTGAGGCTGACCTTGCGCTTGACCAGCTTGGACTTCAGCACGTCGAGGGCCGCCATCACCCGTTCCTCGGAGTTCGCGCCGATGGCGATGCCTTCGCCGGACCACGCGACGCTGGCGCCGGTGTTCTTGAAGTCGTACCGCTGGGCGATCTCCTTGGCGGCCTGGTTGATCGCGTTGTCGACCTCCTGGCGATCGACCTCCGCCACCACGTCGAAGCTGTTCTCGGCCATCGCTGGCTCCTACGTCCTCGCTGTCGTGCGTCGACCCGGCGCCCGTCGTCCACGCGGTGCATCGCGGCCGGAGGTGCGACGACGGTCGCGCGACGTCGGAACGTACCGGACCCGCATGCAGGCGTCAGGTCGACCGACACGTCTGTACGTGGTGGGAGAAGGATTCGAACCTTCGAAGGCTGAGCCGCCTGATTTACAGTCAGGTCCCTTTGGCCACTCGGGCATCCCACCCAGGTGCGGGCAAGCCTAGGTCGTCACCACGGGCACGCGCAACCTGCCCGGGGAGGTCGTGTGAACGATGATCCGGCGCCGTCAGCGTCTGGGATCGGCGACGTCGGACCGCGCTCGTACGGTCTCGATGGCGAGTCGGGCCTGCAGGTCGCCAGCGTCGGCAGCGGTCAGATCGATCAGCCGGGGATCGCGCCCTCCGCGGGACCGTGCGATCTCGAGCCGGAGCGTCGCCAGCCCCCGACGGCGCTGGAACGGGGAGCTGGACAGGCGCACGCTCTGCAGCGCTCCCACGGGCGTGACGCTCAGCCGACGGACGAGCCAGCCGGATCGCGCCATGACCACATCGCCCTCGACCGCCCACCCGAGCGACCGGTACGACGCCAGCGCGACCAGCGTGCCCAGCACGGCGACAGCCGCACTCGCCACCAGGGCGGCACCAGCGCCTGCGAACGGCCACACGGCGGCGGTGAGCGCGACGGTGACGGTCGCCGCCCGCACGAGCCGGCGGCTGCGCGCGGCGATCGGCATGGGGTGCAGGTCGACCATCGTCATGTCGGTGTGGTCCCACGCCTCGTCGACGAGCCGGAGCGCCTGGCCCAGGCTGCCGATCGGCAGGAGGGTGCCCGTCACTCCCGCGTCGTCGCCCGCCCGTCCCGCGACCGTCATCCTCACGGCCGCAAGCCCGAACGCGCGGCGCAGGATGTTCTGCTCGACCGTGACCGTCTGCACGCGGGTGAGCGGCACGGTGTCCCGTCGTTCGTCGAGCAGGCCGCGGTGCAGGCGCAGCAGTCCACCGTCGCGGCGGACGGTGAAGTCCCAGTACGTGACGGCGGTCGCGGCCACCGACAGCACGAACGCCGCGACGATGCCGAGTGCGACGAAGACGAGTGCCGTGCGCAGGCCGTACCTCTGCGGTGCCGACAGCGCCGTCTCCGCGATCCGTTGGCCGTAGAACTGTTCGGCCAGGCCGATCAGCGCCGCCGCCACGCCGACACGTCCACCGGTGAGGCCGGCCAGCAGCAACCTCGCGGGCGGGCACTGCGCGATCACGGTGCCCGGTGGCGCCTCGTCGATGACCAGTGACGTGACCGGCCTGTCGCCCGCATCCGCCCGCTCGGTGCTGGTCGTCGCCTGTTCGGCCGGCTCCTGCCGCAACAGCGCCTGCTGGACGTCGCGGGCGAGATCGACGCTGAGCGCGTCGAGCTGCCCCTCCGTCTCGGACCCACCGATCGCCTCGACACGGAGGCCGACGACGCCGAACACGCGGTGTTGCACCTTGCGGACGGTCTGGACCGCCTGGATGCGCGCCAGTGGGATGACCCGGCGTGTCCGCTGCAACAGCCCGCGCTCGATGACGAGGTGCCCACGCTCGACCCGCCACGTGAACCGCAGCCAGCGCATCCAGGATCCGCCCAGCAGCAGGATGAGGAGCATGATGCCGAACACGACGTCCCCGGCGTCAGAGGCGATCCAGACGGCGGCCAGGGGAGCGAGCCCGCGGACGCTCCAGACCGCGATCACGCTGGGATGCAGCCGCCCGCCCAGCCGTGGACGTTCGTCCGCCGGGGCGATCGTCGGGTCGCCGTCAGGGTCGTGGTCGTCGTCCGCGGTGACCGACCACCCGCGGTCTGTCGTCCATCCGGCGTCCGGCGCGGCGTCCTCAGACATCGGGCGCCGACTGCCGCACGTGTGCGAGCCGCTCGCGCAGCGCCTCCGCCTCAGCGGATGCCAGGCCCGGCAGCTGTCCCGATGTTCCCGGCGCGGCGGTGTGCACGACCAGCTGTGACAGGCCGAACAGGCGGTCCAGCGGTCCCTGGATGGTGTCGACGAACTGCAGGCGGGCGTAGGGGATGACGCTCGTGCTCCGCCAGACCACGCCGCGTCGGATCCAGAGATCGTCGTCGCGCAGGGCGAACCGCCACCGCCGGTAGCGCAGCCAGGGAACGAGCACGGCGGTCGGCACGCCGGCCGTCAACACGATCAGCGGCGGCAGGCCGCCCCACCCGTCGCGCAGGATCAAGCCCGCCGCGGCCGCGCCGACCAGCACCACCAGCAGCGTGATCGCGCTCGTCGTCCACCACATCGCACGGACGCGCGGGTCGAGCGGGCGCATCGCCTCGACGGGTGTGGTCACGGCGTCGCGGGTAGGTTGCGGCGTCACATGGGGGCCTTCATACTGTCGTTCCATCCGCCCCCCTAGCTCAGTCGGCAGAGCGTCTCCATGGTAAGGAGAAGGTCAACGGTTCGATTCCGTTGGGGGGCTCGACTCGGCACGGCGCCCGCGGACGCGGGCATCGGGTGCGGGTCGCCCGGACGGGCAGCATTCCCCGGCGGCGTAGCTCAGAGGTAGAGCAAGCGGCTCATAATCGCTGTGTCGGTGGTTCGAGTCCACCCGCCGCTACGAGATCACACGGTGGCGACCGCGGTGGGTCGCGAAGGCGTATGATCCGTCTCCCGTCCGGGTCACACCACCAACTGCACCACGTTGAAGGGAACGCTGTCATGGCCAAGAGCAAGTTCGAGCGGACCAAGCCGCATGCGAACGTCGGCACCATCGGCCATATCGACCACGGCAAGACGACGCTGACCGCGGCCATCACGAACGTGCTGCACAAGCACAACCCGGACGTGTCGTTCACGCCCTTCGACCAGATCGACAAGGCGCCCGAGGAGAAGGAGCGCGGCATCACGATCTCGGTCGCCCACGTGGAGTACGAGACGGCGAACCGCCACTATGCGCACGTCGACTGCCCGGGCCACGCCGACTACGTCAAGAACATGATCACCGGCGCGGCGCAGATGGACGGCGCGATCCTGGTCGTGTCCGCCGCCGACGGCCCGATGCCCCAGACGCGTGAGCACGTGCTGCTCGCCCGCCAGGTCGGCGTGCCGTCGATCGTCGTGTTCCTGAACAAGGCCGACATGGTCGACGACGAGGAACTGCTCGAGCTCGTCGAGCTGGAGGTCCGCGAGCTGCTGAGCAGCTACGAGTTCCCCGGCGACGACATCCCGGTCATCACCGGCAGCGCTCTGGGCGCGCTGAACGGCGAGGAGCAGTGGGAGCAGTCGGTGCTCGACCTGATGGCTGCGGTCGACGAGTACATCCCGCAGCCCGAGCGCGACATCGACAAGCCCTACCTGATGCCGGTCGAGGACGTGTTCTCCATCACGGGCCGCGGCACCGTGGTGACCGGACGCGTCGAGCAGGGCATCGTCAAGGTCGGCGACTCGGTTGAGATCGTCGGCATCCGCGACACGACCAAGACCACGGTCACCGGTGTGGAGATGTTCCGCAAGCTGCTCGACGAGGGGCGCGCGGGCGACAACATCGGTGTGCTGCTGCGCGGCACCAAGAAGGACGAGGTCGAGCGTGGCCAGGTGCTGGCCCAGCCCGGGTCGATCACGCCGCACACCCACTTCGAGGCGCAGGTGTACGTCCTGTCCAAGGACGAGGGTGGCCGGCACACGCCGTTCTTCAACAACTACCGGCCGCAGTTCTACTTCCGCACCACCGACGTCACCGGTTCGGTCGATCTCCCCAGCGGGGTCGAGATGGTGATGCCCGGCGACAACACCGAGATGACGGTCGAGCTGATCCAGCCGATCGCGATGGAGGAGGGGCTGCGCTTCGCGATCCGCGAGGGCGGCCGGACCGTCGGCGCCGGCCGGGTCACGAAGATCCTGAAGTAGTTCGGTGATCGTCGGTCGGTGCTCCGGCTCCAGCAGGGACCCCGCGACGACGGCCGTCAACGGCGCTCCGCTCCAGCAGGGACCCCGCCCTCGCCTGGGGCTCGGGCACCCCGAGTCGCCTTCACGCCGCCGACGGCCGTCGTATGTGATGGACCCTCGGACCCTCTAGCCCGCGCGGATCGCGAAGTGCAGGCTAGAGGGTGTGGTCGGCGAGGGCGTGGAGTTGGGAGAGGTCGGCGGCCATCGGCCAGAGGCAGACCTCTTCGACGCCCGCGTCGGACAGTTCCCGTAGTGCCGTGTTGATGTCGTCCGGGGTGCGCAGCACGCTGGCGTGCACCCGGTCGACGAAGTCCGGACCGCCGAAGGCGTAGTAGGTGGACACGTTGTGCCGCACCTCGTCGTCGACCTCGTCGCCGAGCGCGAAGTAGCGGGCGCTGAGCAGGCGTGGTGCGGGGCGGCCGGCGCTGGCGGCGTGCCGACGGACGGTCTCGTACATCTGGGCGACGTGCGGCGCCGGAGCCGGCGGGGCGACGTAGGCATCGGCGCGCTCGCCTACGCGGCGCAGCGCCTTCGGACTGGATCCGCCGAGCACGATCGGCGGGCCGCCCTCCGTGAACGGCAGCGGCCCGATCGCGGTGTCGGCGCCCCCGATCGGTTCGCCCCGCCACGTTGCGGACAGCGCGTCGAGTTGCGCGTCGAACAGCGCGCCGCGTTCGTAGAAGTCGCGGCCCATCACGGCGTAGTCATCGGGTCGGCCGCCGACGCCCATGCCGAGGCGGAAGCGTCCCTCGGCGATGTGGTCGAGCGTCGCAGCCTGCTTGGCCAGCAGCGCGGCCTGCCGGACCGGGCCCACCATGACCGTCGACATGAGGTGGATCCGCTCGGTGACCGCGCCGGCCGCGGCGAAGGCGATCAGCTCCTCGTGGGTGTCGAACACGACCCGCCCGATGGTGCCGAGCACCGAGAAGCCCCGTTCGTCAGCTGCGCGCGCCCAGGTCACGAGCGCGCGTCCGCGCACGCTGGCCAGCGCGTTCGGGAGCCCGACTCCGACATCCATCAGTGATCCGATCGCGCGGCTGCCATCGTCGGTGACCGTAACGCATGCGCGAGCCCAGGACGCCCGGCGGACCGGGGCGGTGCCAACCGCCGTCCCGAACGGCGTACCGTGATCCCATCCGGCGCCGCCACGAGCTGACCGCCCGATGTGCGACCACGTGCCGGTGGGGTTAGGCTTGCGTCCCTGGCCGTCGTCGGCACATTCACGTCATCGCACCGCCGCCAGGTCCCGTCGAGAGAGAGCCATGCCCAAGAGCGACACGCGCCCGAAGATCACCCTTGCATGCACCGTGTGCAAGGAGCGCAACTACATCACATCGAAGAACCGTCACAACCAGCGCGAGCGGCTCGAGCTGCGAAAGTACTGCCCACGCTGCAACCAGCACCAGCCGCATCGCGAAACGCGGTGACGTCGAGGCACCGCAGCTCGCAACGTCGCAGCGCAGTTTCACCGACACGTCGCAGCATCGTCACCCCGCCGCCCATTCTGGGTCTTGGCGGGGTGTTGTCGACCCTGCACAATGATCGCAGCGTCCGGCATCATGATGCACGCTGTGGGCCGACTCGGCGGGCATGATCCGCAGCGGGTCCCGGCTCCACCATGTGCGCCTGAGAACGGACCACTGTCCGGGCGGGCGGCACCGTCCGACAACCAAACCAACTCAGCTCATGTAGGCACCAGGAGGATCTTTGGCTGAACGACTCGCCACGAACACGGAGATCCGCGCACGAGAGGTGCGCCTGATCGGACCGGAGGGCAAGCAGGTCGGCATTGTGCCGCTCAAGATCGCAATCGACGCGGCCAAGGCGCTCGACCTCGACCTCGTGGAGGTCGCGCCCAACGCCAGCCCACCGGTGGCGAAGGTCATGGACTACGGCAAGCACCTGTATGAACAGGAGCGCGCCGAGCGCGAGGCCCGCAAGCAGCAGCGCGGTGGTGGCCAGAAGGCGGTCCGGCTCCGCCCGAAGATCGACGACCACGACTTCGAGACCAAGGTGCGTCAGGCCCGCAAGTTCCTCGATGAGGGCCACTCCGTCCGGGTGCAGATCATGTTCCGTCGCCGCGAGCTGCGGCGACCGGAGATGGGCGTCCGTCTGCTCGACCGCTTCGCGGAGGAGCTGTCGGACATCGGTCAGGTCGAGACCCGGTCGCCGATGGAGGGGCGGTTCATCACGATGGTGCTGGGTCCGCGCGCCGCCCGCAGCTGACCCGGACCGTCGATGCCGTTGAACGCCGACCGGGTCGGCCATCGCTACGCGCCCTACCGCTACGAGGTCGGGCGCGAGCACGTGCGGTCGTACGCCGCCGTCACCGGCGTCACCGACGAGCGTTACCACGATGACGCCCCGGACCACGACATGTCCGGGCTGGCCGTGCCTCCCGCCTACGTCGCCTGCATCGCTGGCGCCCGGGCGTGGACGTTGGTGATGGAAGATCCCGGGCTCGGGGCGCATGCCCGGGTGATGCACGGCGGTCAGGAGTTGACGTTCGCAACGCCGGTGTGCGTCGGCGACGTGCTGGTCTGCACACCGACGATCGCTGATCTGCGCGCCATGCGGAACCTGGAGCTGCTGACGGTCGAGGTCGCGTGCGCCCGACCCGACGGCACTCCCGCCGTGACGAGTCGATCCCGGCTGGTGTTCGTCGGGGAGCAGGCCGATGGCTGATCCTGGCGCCGGTGGGTTGGCGATGGGCGACGCGCTGCCCGAGCGGACGGTGACACTCGACCAGGCCACGCTCATCCGTTATGCGGGCGTCAGCGGCGATCTCAACCCCCTGCACTGGGACCCCGCGTTCGCCGCGACGTTCAGCCCGACCGGCGGCGTGATCGCCCACGGGATGCTCGCGATGGGCCTGCTGTCGGCGCTGTTGACCGACTGGTTGGGGGACGCCGGCAGGGTGCGAAGCATGTCGTGCCAGTTCCGTGCGGCCTGCCCGGTCGGTGCCACCGTGACGTTGGGCGGCGAGGTCACGGGCGTGGACGAGGCCGAGGACACCGCGACCGTCGCGATCTGGGCGCGACTCGACGACGGCGCGAAGGTGATCGACCGGCGGACGTCGCGCGCGGTGGTGCTACGGTGAGGCCGCCGCCGGGGTGACGTCGGTCGGGGCGCGCCGCCGCTCTGCGGCGATCCCACACTGCGCTACGGTCGCCCAGTGGCCGGTTGTCAGGGCCGCAGGGCGATGGCTAGACTTGCCGGACAGCGCTGCCGGCCCGAGTTCCGGATTCCGGAGCGTTCTTTGATGCCCGTGCCCGCGGTACATCGGGGTGGTGGGCGTCGCTCAGGGGCGTAGCTCAACTGGCAGAGCGTCGGTCTCCAAAACCGAAGGTCGGGGGTTCGAGTCCCTCCGCCCCTGCCAGACGCACCGCCGGAGACCCGCGTGGCCCGACCGGCGTAGCCGGAGAACGGACACGAGGACAGACATGCAATCCAAGAGTGCCGACACGAAAGGCGAGCACCGCCGTATGGACGCGTCGCCGCCGCCACCGCGTCGCGAGCGCACCTCCGTCGCGCAGTTCCTGCGCGAGGTGCGGCTCGAGCTGCGCAGAGTCAACTGGCCGTCGCGTCGTGAGGTGGCGTCCTACAGCCTCGTTGTGCTCGTCGCTGTGACGCTGCTCACGGTGTTCGTGGCGATCCTCGATCAGTTGTTCGGCCAGTTCGTGCTTCAGGTGTTCGGATGAGTGACACTCCACAGACCGACAGCGACGTCTTCGACCCCGACCCTGGTGTCGCCGACGACGTCGACGCGGGTGGCCACGACGCCGTGTCCGACGCGCGGGCCGAGGCCGAGGCGGACGCCCCGGTGGACTACAGCGAGGCATCCGAGGATCAGGACGCCCGCGTGGCCGAGGCGATGGCCGAGGCGACCGAGTCCCCGGAGTCGCATGCGGCCGCGGACCCCACCTTCGAGTCCCCGACCGAGGAGCCGGAGCTGACGGCGTCGCCCGTCGTCGACGAGGTCTACAGCGGCGGCAGCGTGCCGTCGCCCCCCGGACCCGACGGGGTCGACGACGCCCTCGCCGACGTGTCTGA
Organism: Euzebyales bacterium; assembly: GCA_036374135.1. NCBI lineage: Bacteria > Bacillati > Actinomycetota > Nitriliruptoria > Euzebyales > Euzebyales bacterium. The sequence goes on along the minus strand of DASUUK010000045.1, from coordinate 12,980 downwards.
CGAGCCGGCGGAGGACATCGAGGTCGCCGACGCCGACGACTTCGACGACCTGCTGTCGGTAGCGGGCGCGGACACCGTCGACCAGGCCACCGGCGCCGATCTACGGGCCGACGCCGCGACCGACGAGTCGGACGCCGAGGCCGCCGACGCGGCGGTGACGACGGACGACGCCGCGGGGGCCGACCCCACCGCCGATGGCGCTGGCGAGCCAGCCGCTGACGGCGAGGCCGTCAACGGCTCGGCGCCCACCGTCCCGTCCCGCGCCGACTTCCGTCGGCTGCCCGGCGACTACTACGTCGTGCACACGTACTCGGGCTACGAGCAGCGGGTGAAGGCGAACCTGGAGAACCGGATCACCTCCATGAACATGGAGGACCAGATCTTCGAGGTGATCATCCCGACCGAGGACGCGGTCGAGATCAAGGGCGGCAAGAAGCAGAACGTCAAGCGCAAGGTGTTCCCGGGCTACGTGCTCGTCCGCATGGACCTCGACGACGACTCCTGGTACGTCGTGCGCAACACGCCCGCCGTGACCGGGTTCGTCGGTCCGCCGGGTGCACGGCCCGTGCCGCTGTCGTACCGGGAGGTCGAGGCGATCCTGGCGGAGCCCGAGGAGGGCGAGACCAGCGTCGTCACCAAGGTCGACTACGAGATCAGCGAGAACATCCGGGTGACGTCGGGGCCGTTCGCCGACTTCACCGGCACGATCAGCGAGATCAACGCCGACGCGAGCAAGCTGAAGGTGCTGGTCTCGATCTTCGGTCGCGAAACCCCGGTCGAGCTCGGGTTCGACCAGGTCGCCAAGCTGTAGGTCGACGCGCCGCGTCCGCGCCACACAACCCGTCACACCCGCACGTTGTCCGCCACCGCGGATCCAGGCCCGTGCGTGGGGTCGATCAAGGAAGCGAACATTCATGGCAAAGAAGATGCTGGCCAAGCTGAAGCTGCAGATCCCTGCGGGGCAGGCCACCCCCGCGCCGCCGGTCGGGAACAACCTCGGCCAGCACGGCGTGAACATCATGGAGTTCTGCAAGGCGTTCAACGAGCGCACCCAGTCGCAGGCCGGTGACGTCGTGCCGGTCGAGATCACGGTCTTCGAGGACCGCTCGTTCACGTTTGTCACCAAGACGCCGCCGGCGGCGAGCCTGCTGCTGAAGGCGGCACGGGTCGAGAAGGGGTCCGGCGAGCCGAACCGCGTGAAGGTCGGCACCGTGTCCCGTGACGCCGTCCGCGACATCGCCGAGCGGAAGATGACCGACCTGAACGCGATCGACATCGACGGCGCGATGAAGATCATCGAAGGGACGGCGCGGTCGATGGGACTGCGCGTCGAGTGACGTCCGCTTGATCCGCACCAACGACGTGGGAGGCCGCGCAGGCCGCATGCACCACGCTAGGAAGTGGCAATGGCACGTGGAAGGAAGTACCGCGAGGCGGCCGCGAAGATCGAACCCGACCGCTTGTACAGCCCGACCGCCGCGATGCGGCTGGTCAAGGAGACGGCGACGACGTCGTTCGACTCGACCATCGACGTCGCGGTCCGGCTGGGCATCGATCCCCGCAAGGCCGATCAGATGGTCCGCGGCTCGGTGAGCCTGCCGCACGGCACCGGAAGCACCGTGCGCGTCGCGGTGTTCGCCGAGGGCGCACAGGCCACCGCCGCCGAGGAGGCGGGTGCGGACATCGTCGGCAGCGAGACGATCATCGAGATGATCGAGGCCGGCAACCTCGAGTTCGACGCCGTGATCGCCACGCCGGATCAGATGGGCAAGATCGGGCGGTACGGCAAGGTGCTCGGCCCCCGGGGTCTGATGCCGAACCCCAAGTCCGGCACCGTGACGACCGATGTCGGCACCGTGGTCCGTGAGGTCAAGGCCGGCAAGATCGAGTACCGCAATGATCGGCAGGGCAACGTGCACCTTGTCGTCGGCAAGGGGTCCTTCGAGCCGCGTGAGCTGGTGGACAACTACGCCGCCGTGCTCGAGGAGCTGGTCCGTCAGCGCCCCGCCGCCGCAAAGGGCCGCTACCTGCGGTCGATCACCGTGTCGGCCACGCAGGGCCCGCCGATCGCGATCGATCCGGCGCGCACGCGCAACCTGTGGGAAGAGGACGCGCCCGTCGGGTAGCCCGGCACCGAGCCCATCCGGACGAGCCCGCGGTCCTGTGATCGCGGGCTCGTCGCGATTTCGGCGTGCCCGGACACGTCGCCGGATCGCGACGTGTTCATGACATCCACGTACCGTCCGCCAGGGCATTTGCGCGCTCTCCGCACGATGTCTACCGTGGCCCCGGCAGGGGTTGCGCTGTGGCGGTGAGTGCGTCGCAGCATTGGTGGGACGCAGGGTGCGGGAATGATCCGAACAGTGGCGCACCACGTGCTGCACACGCGGGTGATGCAGGACGCGGTCAGTGAGATCTGGTTCGCTCACCACGAGGAGCGGACGTCCCAGCAGGGCATCGTGCGCGTGCTCGACGTCGATGTCGCGGGCGGTGCGGCCATCGAGGCCTGTCTGCGGGATGTGCGTGCCGCCGCGACGCTGCGGCACCGCAACGTCGTGAGCGTGCTCGGGGTCGGCGACCGCGACACACCGTACGTGCTCAGCCGGTACGTGCCGTTCGAACCGCTCACCGCGCAGCTCGGCACGCGCTGGACGCTCGACGAGACCATCGACCTGGCACGCCCGCTCGCCGACGTGCTCGACACTGGTGCGGCCGCCGGCCTGGCACACGGCGCCGTGCATCCGCGGACCGTCTGGCTCGACCGGCGCGCGGGCAGGATCGAGCGCCGCCCGCTGCTGGCGGGCTTCGGGCTGCACCACCTGCTCGCCGACGTCGCCGGTTCGGGCCGGCTCACCGAGCCGCTCGACGATTTCCTCTATGTCGCCCCCGAACTGCTGCGTGGCGCGGCGCCCACGAATCGCAGCGATCAGTACGCGCTGGCTGCCGCCGTGCACCACGCGTTGACCGGTCGGCCGCTGTTCGAGCGGCAGACGCTGTCGGCGCTGTTCGGCGCACACCTGTTCGCGCAGCCGTCCGGCGTCGAGCGCGTCGGCGCCGACGCGTCGGCATCGCTCGACGAGATCATGGCCCGCGCGCTGGCCAAGGATCCCGACCAGCGGTTCGACCACTGCGGCGACTTCGTGGATGCCCTGGTCGCATGGCAGCGGGCGGCCTCCGGCCAGTCGCCGTCGGACGCCGCCGTCGCCGCCGTGCCCGCCACGGTGTCGCCGACGCCGCCGCCCGACGACATCGACCGGCGGTCCCGGCGTGAGCTGCCCGTCCGGCCGCTGATCGCAACAGCCGCGGTGGCCGGCGTGATCGTGCTCGCGCTGCTGGCTGTGACCTTCGGGCGCGGGCCGATGGTGGACGGGCGGGGCGCAGCGTCGGTGGCGACCCGCTCGGCCGCGTCGCGGCCGGAGCCCGTCCCCCGGGATCCAGCGGTGCGCTGGCGCGTGCGGATCGACGGCGCCCGGCCGACCGCCATGCACGTGACCTCTGCCGGTCTGTTGATCGACATCGACGACCACACCCTGGTCGTCGACCCTGACACCGGCCAGGTCCGTGGCGACCTCGAGTCGGGCGGCGGCGGCGTCGTGGCCGACGGCGACCGGTACGTCACTGGTGACGACGGCAACCTGCGCGCGGTCGACGTCGCCGACGGCACGGTCCGCTGGCAGATCCCGATCGCGACGGCGTCCACACCGACCGCGGTCGACGACACCGTGTACGGGATCAGCGACGCCGACGTGCCACAGTTGATCGCCATGGATGCCCAGTCGGGCGAGCGGCTCTGGGTGTTTCCGGAGGACGAGGTGGCGTTCCCCGCCGAGACGGCCGTCGAACCGGCCGACGACTTCGTCTACCTCGCCGATGACGAGGCGGTCTACGGCATCCTGCCGGTCGGCGCGATCGCCGGCGAGGACACCGAGATGATCACGGCGAGCGAACCGGCGACCGAGCCGTTGTGCCTGTGGCGTCACGAGGTCGACGAGAAGATGTGGACGTCCTCGCTGCGGGCGGTCGACCGGGGCGTGGCCGTCGCCAACCGCTCGGGCACGGTCTGCCTGCGCGCGCACGTCGACGGCGAGCGGCTGTGGTGCGTGCCCGTCGAAGGTGTCGCAGACTCGCGACCGACCCTGTACGAAGCCGGTGACCGCATCGTCGTCGTGACCCGTGACGCCATCACCGCGCTCGACTCGCGCACCGGCGCGCAGGCCTGGCGGCAAGCGGGCCCGTGGCGCCGGACCGTGCGTGGCGGCGACCGTCTCGTCGCCGTGCAGGCGGACGGACGCCTGGCGACCGTGTCGCTGTGGTCCGGGGCGCTGCGCCGCCCGGTCGACGCCAAGGTCGGTAAGGGCGCGCTGCTCGCCGTCGATGGCGACGCGCTCTACGCCGGACGGCGCAACGGCACGGTGCTCAGCATCGACCTTACCGGTTGAGTGCGGCGGCGGGTGGCCGCGGCGTCCTCACCGGTCGACGTCGTGTCGTCGCTGTCCGTCCGGTGTGCCGGCCGAAGGCGGTCAGACGGCACGGTCGTCGCCCACTGCCGCCAGCGCTCGCATTGCGATCTCCAGTTCCTCGTTGGTGGGGACGACCAGCACGCTCACCGAGCTGTCGGGGCGACTGATGATCGTCTCCGAGGCGGCGTTGGCGTCGGCGTCGAGCCCGACGCCCAGCACGCCGAGCCCGTCGCACACGGCCGCGCGGACCCGCGGCGAGTGCTCACCGATGCCGGCGGTGAAGACCAGGGTGTCGAGGCCGCCGAGCGCCACCGTGTAGGCGCCGACGTATCCGCGCACCCGGTAGCAGAACAGGTCGAACGCCAGTTGCGCGCTCGCGTCGCCATCGGCGGCGCGCTCCTCGACGACGCGCATGTCGTTGTCACCGCACAGTCCCCGCAGACCGCTGGCGTTGTTGAGCGCATCCTCGATCTCGTCGGGCGACAGCCCGGCGCTGCGGCCGACGTGGAAGACGATCGCCGGATCGATGTCGCCACTGCGTGTGCCCATCACCAGGCCTTCGAGCGGGCTGAGCCCCATCGACGTGTCAATGCTGCGGCCGCCGCGGACCGCGGTCATGCTGGCGCCGTTGCCGAGGTGGGCGGTGATCAACCGCAGGTCGGTGGGGGACCGGTCCAGCAGGTCCGCCGCTCGACGCGCGACGAAGGCGTGGCTGGTGCCGTGCATCCCGTAGCGACGGACTCCGTGCTCGCTGTACCACGGTTCGGGCACCGCGTAGCGGTGGGCCACCGGCGGCAGCGTGGAATGGAACGCCGTGTCGAACACCGCGACCTGGGGAACGTCCGGCCACTGCCGGCGGGCGACCTCGATGCCCGTCAGGTTCGCGGGATTGTGCAGGGGAGCCAGCACCGACAGCTCGTCGATCGCGTGCATGACGTCCTCGTCGATGACGGTGGGGTCACTGAAGCGGTCACCGCCGTGCACGACACGGTGTCCCACCGCCGCGAGGCTGCCGGCGAGGCCGTCATCGCGCAGTACGGCGACGACCGCGGCGAGCCCGGCGTCGTGGTCGCCGATCGCCGCCTTGTCGCGGCGCTCGTGCGTGTCGCCGCCCTCGTGCCGCACATGGGTGTGCAGCGCGTCGCCGGCGCCGATGCGCTCGACCTGTCCGCCGGCCAGCACGGCGTCCGCGGCCACGTCGATCAGCTGGTACTTGATCGACGAGCTGCCGCTGTTGATCACGAGCACGACGCTCATCTAACCCTCCTCGCCCTGCGTCTGGGCCTGCACCGCCGTGATCGCGACGGTGTTGACGATGTCGGCGACCGTGCAGCCGCGTGACAGGTCGTTGACGGGTTTGTTGAGACCCTGCAGGACCGGCCCGATCGCCGTCGCTTTCGCTGATCGCTGGACCGCCTTGTAGGTGTTGTTGCCGGTGTTGAGGTCCGGGAAGATGAACACGGTCGCGTGGCCCGCGACCTCGCTGCCCGGCAGCTTGGACGCGGCCACCGAGGGATCGACGGACGCGTCGTACTGGATCGGGCCGTCGATCTTGAGCTCCGGCCGGCGTTCGCGTGCCATCCGGGTCGCGTCGCGCACCCGGTCGACGTCCTCACCGGACCCCGATTCGCCGGTCGAGTACGACAGCATCGCCACGAGCGGCTCGACGCCGAAGGTGGCCGCGGTGTCCGCGGAGGCGACCGCGATGTCGGCCAACTGCGCAGCCGTCGGGTTGGGGTTCACGGCACAGTCGCCGTACACGAGCACACGGTCGGGCAGCAGCATGAAGAAGACGCTGGAGACGACGTCGACGTCCGGACGGGTGCGGATGAACTCGAACGCCGGACGGATCGTGTGGCCGGTGGTGTGGGCGGCACCCGACACCATGCCGTCCACATCGCCGGCCTCGACCATCATCGTCCCGAAGTAGCTGACGTCGACGATCGTGTCGTTCGCCTGCTCCTCGGTGATGCCCTTGTGACGGCGCGCCTCGTGGTACCGGCGGGCGTAGTCGGCGCGCTGCTCGGCCGTCGTCGGATCGATGACGGGGATGTCGCCCAGGTCGATGCCGAGGTTGTCGGCGCGGGTGTGCACCTCGTCGGGGTCGCCCAGCAGCACGAGGTCGACGACGTCGCGCCGGCGGAGAAGTTCGCTGGCGTGCAGGATGCGGTCGTCGGTGCCCTCGGGCAGCACGATTCGCTTGCGCTCCGACCGCGCCCGCTCGATCAGGTCGTACTCGAACATCAGCGGCGTCACCCGGTCCGAGCGGGTCAGTTCGATGCGGTCGGCGAGCGCGGGCACGTCGACGTGGCGCTCGAACAGCCCGAGTGCGGTCGCACACTTGCGATCGTTCGACGCCCGGATCACACCGCGGACCGTGGCCACGTTGGACGCCGTCCTGTAGGTGTCGGTGTCGACCGGCAGCGCGGGCAGGGTGCTGGCCCCGAGCAGCGCCGAGATCTGCGGTGCCGGTTCGAGCCCTCCGGTCAGGACCAGTCCGGCGACCGTGGGCAGCAGTGTCGTGGCCCGGGTCGCGAGCGCGCCGAGGATGACGTCGGCGCGGTCCCCGGAGGCGATCACCAGTGACCCCTCCTCCAGGTGATCGAGGAAGTTCGGGACGCTCATCGCCGCGACCTTCAGCGCGGAGACCTCCTGCTCGGCGTCCAGCTCGCGGCCGTGGAGCTCGCTGCTGCCCAGCGCGTCGGCGATCTCGGCGATGGTGGGCATGCCCAGCCGGGGGTCGTCGGGGATGACCCACAACGGGGCGTCCTGGTCGTCGGCATCGTTCTCCAGCGCCCGACGCACCGCGTCGAGGTGCGCAGGGTCGACACGGTTGACGATGGTGGCCGCCACGACGGCGCCGTCGTCAGCCAGCGACTCTTCCGCCACCCGCACCGCCGCGACGATGTCCTCGACGGACCGGTCGGAACCGTTGACCAGGGTCAGGACCGGTGCGCCCAGGTGGTTCGCGACGGCGATGTTGAACTCGAACTCGAATGCGGCCGTGACGCTGCTGAAGTCGGTTCCGTCGGCCAGCACGAAGCTGCATTCGCGCTCGACGCTCTTGTAGGTCCGGAGGATGTGCTTGAACACCTCCTCACGCGCGCCACGTGCGAGCAGGGTCTCGACCTCACCGGCCGAGTACGCGGCCATCTGGGTCGGCTCGAGCGACAGGTCGTACCGTCCGCGCATCAGCGCGATGCGCTGGTCGGTCTCCGCGGTGTCGGGCACCACGGGACGGAAGTAGCCGACATCCTCGGTGCGGCTCGACAGCATCTCCATCAGACCGAGCGCGACCAGCGACTTGCCGCTGTCGGGCTCGAGCGACGCCAGATACAGGCTCGTGGCCATGGTGGTCCTCCCGTGCAGTTGTCCGACGCCGGCCCGCACCATCCTCATGCCCGCGTGCCCGCATCGGAACCGTGCTCGCACGAGAGACAGAGCGGGGCGGCCGCACCGCGTGGCGGGTGCGCCGGTCACAGCGGGGCGCTACACTCGCCCGCTGTAGCCGCAGACCGCTCGGTTTCGCCACGGCGACGAAGAGGCCCTCCCGGGCCGGCCAGCGCAGGCGACGCGACGCGCACCGCGCTCTCGTGCCTCCTGATGTCTGCGGGGGGCACGTTTTTTCATTTGCCGACCCAGCCGAGGAGCGCGTGTCATGCCACGACCTGACAAGGTCGCCGTCGTCGACGAGGTGTCCCGACGCCTGTCCGAGTCGACCGCGACGGTGCTGACCGAGTACCGCGGCCTGTCGGTCGACGAGTTGGCCGAGTTACGGGCCAAGCTGCGCGAGACCGACGCCAGCTACCGCGTGGTCAAGAACACGCTGACCCGACTGGCCGCGCAGGACGCGGGGGTCGACATCCCCCACGACGTCCTGATCGGACCGACCGCCGTCACCTTCTGCGCCGGGGACCCGGTGGCGGCCGCCAAGGTGCTGCGGGCGTTCTCGAAGCAGCATCCCGAGCTCGTCATCAAGGGCGGGGTGCTGGACGGGCGGGTGCTGGACGCGGCGGAGACCACCAGGCTCTCCGAGCTCGAGTCGCGCGAAGAACTTCTGGCCAGGCTGGCCGGCATGATGCAGTCGATCGTCGCGCAGCCCGCGCGCCTGGCACAGGCGAACCTGTCCAAGTTCGCCCGCCTGCTGGCCGCCCTGCAGGACAAGAAGGCCTCGGGTCCGCAGGATGTCGCCGCGGCGGTCGAGGTCGAGGCCGCCGAAGCCGACGATGACGCGCCCGCCGACGCCGAGGCATCCGAGGCCTAGCCCCGGCACCCCGCCCGTTCCCCCGATCGTCAGACCACCCCAGGAGCACACCATGGCAAAGCTGTCCACCACCGATCTGCTCGACGCGTTCAAGGAGATGACGCTGCTCGAGCTGTCGGACTTCGTCAAGCAGTTCGAGGAGGAGTTCGACGTCACGGCCGCCGCGCCGGTCGCCGTCGCCGCTCCCGGTGCCGCCGGCGGCGGCGAGGAGGAGGCCGCAGCGGAGGAGCAGACCGCGTTCGACGTCGTGCTGACCGCTGCGGGCGACAAGAAGATCCAGGTCATCAAGGAGGTCCGCTCGCTGACCAGCCTGGGCCTGAAGGAGGCCAAGGAGCTGGTCGACAGCGCTCCGAAGCCCGTGCTCGAGGGTGTCGAGCGGGAGCAGGCCGATGCCGCCAAGGAGGCGCTCGAGGGCGTCGGGGCGTCGGTCGAGGTCAAGTAGCCTCGCGGTCCACGGTGCCGCCGGCCGTCCGGCGGCGGCACACGGTCGCCATCGTTGACGTGCGCGTCATCTGATGGCAGTCTTGGGGCTCCACCAATCGGGGCCCACAGCGCGGAGTGCTGCGTGTCGGCCGACATAATCACATCATCCGCAGTATCTGACAGCAGGGTAGCCGCGAGCTACACTGCTTGTTCGCGCCTCTTTTTCGCGACCCCTTGTTCGGGGAGCAGCGGGTTGCGCCTGGCTCGGTAGCGCCTCACGGACCTTCCCGTGCGGCGTCCATTCACGTTGTTGCAAGGAGCACGCCTTGACGACCACCGATCTGCTCGAAGGCCCAGCCACGCTCACCAATGGGCACTTTGAAACAGGACGGCTGTCGTTCGCGAAGCTCAAGGAGCCCCTGCCGGTCGACCGGCTCGACCTGGTGGCGATCCAGAGCTCCTCGTTCGAGTGGCTGCGCGACCACGGTCTGCAGGAGATCTTCAACGAGATCTCACCCATCGAGGACTTCACCGGTCAGATGGCCCTGTCGTTCTCGGACCACCGGTTCGAGACCCCCAAGTACTCGGTCGACGAGTGCAAGGAGAAGGACCTCACCTACGCGGCGCCGCTGTTCGTGACCGCCGAGTTCGTGAACCGCTCCACGGGTGAGATCAAGTCGCAGACGGTCTTCATGGGTGACTTCCCGATGATGACCGAGGGCGGCACCTTCATCATCAACGGCACCGAGCGGGTCGTCGTCAGCCAGCTCGTGCGCTCGCCGGGCGTCTACTTTGACACGGCGATCGACAAGGGCACCGGCCGCGACGTCTTCGGTTGCAAGGTGATCCCCTCGCGCGGCGCCTGGCTGGAGTTCGAGGTCGACAAGCGCGGCTACGTGGGCGTGCGCGTGGACCGCAAGCGCAAGCAGCAGGTCACCGTGCTGTTCCGGGCGTTGCGCGGCATCGTGTTCAATGGCGAGACCGGCGAGTACGAACTCGCGCCGCGTGACGTCCTCGACGAGCCCGTGCCGGACGAGGAGATCCGCGAGTGGTTCGCCGGCTCGGAGCTGATCGAGCACACGTTGGAGCGCGACAACGTGTCGACGCCGAGCGAGGCGCTGCAGGACATCTACCGCAAGCTGCGTCCGGGCGAGCCGCCGACCGCTGAGTCGGCGGGCGCGCTGCTCATCAACCTGTTCTTCAACACCAAGCGCTACGACCTCGCGAAGGTCGGACGCTACAAGGTCAACAAGAAGATCGGTGAGGAACAGGTCCGCCTGGGCCTCGTCGAGATGGATGACGCGAAGGCGCTGGCTGACATCGAGGCGCCGCCGCAGCTGGAGGCTGCCGCCAAGGAGGCGCTCGACCGCCGCTCCGTGGCGTTCGTCGTGGGCGAGGCGCGCCCGCCGGCGTTCGGCACGACGCTGACCAAGGAGGACGTGCTCGCCACGATGTCGTACCTGGTGCGCCTGGCCGATGGTCACGACGGCTACGACACCGACGACATCGACCACTTCGGCAACCGGCGCCTGCGCAGTGTCGGCGAGCTGATCCAGAACCAGGTCCGCATCGGGTTGTCGCGCATGGAGCGCGTGGTCCGTGAGCGCATGACCACGCAGGATGTCGAGGCGATCACGCCGCAGACCTTGATCAACATCCGTCCTGTCGTGGCGGCGATCAAGGAGTTCTTCGGCGCCAGCCAGCTGTCGCAGTTCATGGACCAGACCAACCCGCTGAGCGGGCTGAGGCACAAGCGGCGGCTGTCAGCGCTGGGCCCGGGTGGGTTGTCGCGTGAGCGCGCCGGCTTTGAGGTCCGCGACGTGCACACGTCGCACTACGGGCGCATGTGCCCGATCGAGACGCCTGAGGGTCCGAACATCGGCCTAATCGGGTCGCTCGCGACCTACGCGCGGATCAACGAGTTCGGGTTCGTGGAGACGCCGTACAGGCGTGTGGTCGACGGGGTCGTCACCGACCGGATCGACTATCTGACGGCTGACGAGGAGGACCGCCAGATCATCGCGCAGGCCAACGCGCCGCTGGGTGATGACGGGGCGTTCACGGGCGAGCGCGTGCTGTGCCGGGCCAAGGACAACGACGTCCGTGAGGTGCCGCCGTCCGACGTCACCTACATGGACGTCTCGCCCCGCCAGATCGTGTCGGTCACGGCCGCGATGATCCCGTTCCTCGAGCACGACGACGCCAACCGCGCGCTGATGGGCACCAACATGCAGGCGCAGGCGGTGCCGTTGCTGACCAGCCGGGCGCCGTACGTCGGCACCGGACTGGAGGCCAAGACCGCCCGCGACGCCGGCGACGTGGTCGTCGCCGAGACCAACGGGATCGTGGTCGAGGTGGCCGCGGACAGGATCATCATCAAGTCGCTCGACGACGACCGGCTCGAGAAGCACTTCCTGCGCAAGTTCGAGCGCACCAACCAGGGCACCTGCTACAACCAGCGCCCGATCGTCGAGGAGGGCGACGAGGTGATGGCCGGGCAGGTCATCGCCGACGGTCCCTGCACGGACACGGGTGAGATGGCGCTCGGCGCGAACCTGCTGGTCGCGTTCATGTCCTGGGAGGGCTTCAACTTCGAGGACGCGATCATCCTGTCCGAACGCCTCGTCAAGGACGACGTGCTGACGTCGATCCACATCGAGGAGCACGAGGTCGACGCCCGCGACACCAAGCTGGGCGCCGAGGAGATCACCCGCGACATCCCCAACGTGGGTGAGGAGGTCCTGGCCAACCTCGACGAGCGCGGGATCATCCGCATCGGCGCCGAGGTGAACCCCGGCGACGTGCTGGTCGGCAAGGTCACCCCGAAGGGCGAGACCGAGCTGACCCCCGAAGAGCGCCTGCTGCGGGCGATCTTCGGCGAGAAGGCGCGCGAGGTCCGTGACACGTCGCTCAAGGTCCCCCACGGCGAGACCGGGCGCGTGATCGGCGTGCGCACGTTCTCGCGCGACGCCGGTGACGAGATGCCTCCGGGCGTCAACGAACTGGTGCGCGTGTACGTGGCGCAGAAGCGCAAGATCTCCGACGGGGACAAGCTCGCGGGCCGCCACGGCAACAAGGGCGTGATCGCCAAGATCCTGCCCGTCGAGGACATGCCGTTCCTGGCCGACGGGACACCGGTCGACATCGTGCTCAACCCGCTCGGCGTTCCGAGCCGCATGAACGTCGGGCAGGTGCTCGAGACCCACCTGGGGTGGGTCGCGTCCCGCGGCTGGCAGTTCGACGAGAAGCCGGAGTGGTTCGACGAGGTCGGCTGGGACGACGAGCTGATGGACTCGCCCGGCGACCAGCGGATGGCCACGCCCGTCTTCGACGGCGCGCGCGAAGCCGAGCTGACGTCGCTGCTGGAGAACGCGCGGCCGAACCGGGACGGCGACAAGCTGATCGACGAGTCCGGCAAGGCCCAGGTGTTCGACGGCCGCACCGGCGAGCCGATCGACGCGCGCATCGCCGTCGGGTACATGTACGTGCTCAAGCTGCTGCACCTGGTCGATGACAAGATCCACGCGCGTTCGACCGGGCCGTACTCGATGATCACCCAGCAACCGCTTGGTGGAAAGGCGCAGTTCGGCGGCCAGCGCTTCGGTGAGATGGAGGTCTGGGCGCTCGAGGCCTACGGCGCGTCGTACGCGCTGCAGGAGCTGCTGACCGTCAAGTCCGACGACGTGCTGGGCCGCGTGAAGGTCTACGAGGCCATCGTCAAGGGCGAGAACATCCCCGAGCCCGGCATCCCCGAGTCGTTCAAGGTGCTGGTCAAGGAGATGCAGTCGCTGTGCCTCAACGTCGAGGTGCTGTCGGCCGAGGGCAGCCAGATC
>DASUUK010000044.1 GCA_036374135.1 Euzebyales bacterium | reverse complement strand
TCCATCAGCACCTGCTCGAACGTGAGCACCGGCCGCCAGACCATGTGCGACGGAACTCCAGGTCCCGGCGGCTCGCGGAGCCACTGCGGCTGGGACCACGCCAGCGATGGCGAGAACCAGACGACTGGGTCTGTCGCATGTTGTAGGTACGCCGCCCGCACTGGCCCCAAGGCTGGCCTTGCTCGCGGAGGCCGGCCGCGTCGTCTGCGAAGCGGACGACGGCCCCACCGCCGACGATCGGCTCGCGCGCGGGGCCAGTGGTCGCCCCCGCCAGCAGCTCCTTTCGCAACCCACTCGCTTCCGTCGGCCCGATCCACAACGCGCCCGATACCTGGTGCAGACCGGCGATGCCGCGGCCTGCAAATGCCGCCTGTGAACCGTATGCGCCCAGACTCTCGCCGTAGACGTAGACGGCCGGGCGGTCGTCAGGCGGCAGACGCCGCACCCTGGCGAGCACAGCGCTGAGCAGGCGACGACCCGCGTCCGCCGACGCCGATCCATCCAACGCGAGCGACAAGAACGAAGGCAGAACGGAGTACTGCATGGCCACGCTGGCGACGTCGCCGCCGAACATCAGCTCCACGGGATCGACCGCGACGGGATTGACGAAACCGGTACCCGATGGTGTCGCCACGACGATCGCGGCCCGACGGAATCCACCGGTCCGCTGGAGTTCGTGCACCGCAAGCGCGGTACGCGCAGCCGGCGTCGGCGCCGACATCAGCCCCACGTAGACGCGGATCGGTTCGACGGCGGTGGGCGACTCACGCAGGTGACCGATCTCCCGCACAGAAAGGCCACCAGCGACAAAGCGTCGCCCCTGCACTCCAAGGGTCGCCCAACTGATACGCGATCCCGGGCCTCCCGACCGCAATGCAGACACCGGAGGGCGCTCGCCGGCGCCGATGCGACGGTCACGAGAGGCGGACACCGGTCGCACGAGCGCGACGAGTCCGGCGACGAGGACGAGGCAGATGGCCGTCTCGAGCACACCTCCGGCGATGGTGGCGCTACGCGGCGACCAGCCCAGTCGGGCCGTCAGGGGGCGACCCAGCCGGCGGGCGCCGCCGCGCAGACAACGGCCCAGCAGCACCATCAGGATCGCGCCCACGGTGGCCCCGACCAGCACGAGCAGGGTGCTTGGCACAGCGGCGTCCAACCCCAGTGCGGCCCGCTGGCCAGCCTGTAGCTGCAGGCGTCCCGACGCGTGCGCGAACGCCACGGCCACCGCGATGACGGCCATCGAGAGCCCGATCGGCTGCACGAAACGGGCAGACGCCGTGGCCCCGGTGATACGCGTGATGATCACGCGACCGATCGCGCCAGCGACGGCACCGATTGCGTAGCCCGTGACCGCCGCGAGCGCCGACAACCCGACCTGCGTCACCAGCGTGCGAGGCAGGAGCGACGGCCTGAACGACTCGGCCAGCATCAGCGCCCCGAGCATGACCCCCACCGACGACGGGGGCCGTGCAACGTACGCACCGACGTCGGTGTCGTCACAGCACCCGCTCGAACGGTGGGCGCGATCATCTGCCAGCCCGCAGCATCAATTCGACAATTGTCGCCGGGTCTCTCGCCCAAGTTGTAGACCGCCGCAGCCGTCACGTACAGGCCCATCCGCCCGCCAGCAGAGATCAACCCTGTGCCACACAGGGGATCTCCCGCAGGAAGCGACCCTCATCACGGGTTCCACTCGTCTCAATCGCAGGAGGCCGGACCCCGGGTCGGCCCACACCTACCAGTCACGGTGGGGTCCTCCCGCGCGCGACGGATAGATCGGCGAGATGCACACCGCGTCGACGCCCAGATCAACCACGTGGTCGAGGCGACGCCGGATCGCCTCGAGATCACCGACACCGTGCCCATCGGCGTCCGGAAACGAGCGCGGGTACACCTGGTACACGACGCCGCGCTGCCACCAGACATGGTCGGCCGGGCCATCCCGGTGGGCACGTCAGTGACCAGTAGGGCCGTTTCGCATGCTGTGGCCGGGTGATCGCGAAGCCGCACGTCGAACGGGGGCGAACGCGCGGCGGTCGACTCCCAGCAGGCTGTGCGGCCTCGCCTCCCGACCCCGCAGGGTCTGGACCGGGGCCGCGGTCGCATCCGGTCATCACGGCTGTGACGCTCAGCCACGCCGCGAGCGCTTCCGGGCCAGACCGCCGCGGTGGTCAGCCGAGCCCGAAGATGTCAGTGACGTCGGAGATGTCGAGGCGTCGCTCGTCCTGCTTGAGTGCGGTGTCGACCGCAGCGGCCGCTGCGATCGCCAGGAGCCGAAGGTCACCGTCGAGCGTGGGGTCGATGTGCACGACGTAGGTGTCGGCCGTGGTGAACACGGCCTTCAGGACACCGACGAACCGCTTGTCGATCCTGGCCACCTCCCGCCCGTCGCGATTGACGATGGCGAAGTCCCACGCCCGCCAGTTCTCGGCCCGGACCTGCCCGACACGACGTCCATCAGCATCGGTGAGGGTGAACCGGATCTTACCGAACACATTGTCCTGCACGATCTCGCCGACCGGGCGCCGGTCACCGGTCCGCACCGACAGGCGCGACTTCACGACCTTGGCCGGCCGTATGACCTCCAACACGTCGCCGTCGGCGACGTCGCGGACAGTGAGGCGATGGGTGAGGAACTGACCGATGCTGGTGGCGAAGCGGGCCGTCTTGCGCAGGCGGCTCTGGGCCGGCTCGTCGATGAACCCGAGCGCGACACCCTGCGGATCCCAGATGTCGTACTGGTTGGTGAGCTCCACGAGCTTGGCGCGCTGGCTGACGACCAACGTGTCCGCGGTGAGGAGTGCGGCCATCGCGCCTCCGGACTGGACGCCTGCGTCAAACGGGACGCAGGCCGGTGCATGCGCCCAGTCTGACTGGCGACCACCGAGTGGTCGAGCAGTTCCGCCAAGACTGGCGAGTTTGCCGATGCGCGGCCGCGGCGGCCCGTCGGTAGCGTCGCGCCATGGGCGGGACGCCGACCGACGGGTTGCCGGTGCGTCCGGGTGCGGGGGATCACACGTGCTCAAGGCCCGACGATCAGTGCGAGATCAAGGGCCACACATCTCGTCGCCGCCGCCCAGCGACACACGAAGCCACCCACCTGGAGGAAAGGGCGGCGAGTATCCGAAACGACAGCGAACGCACTGGA